>NZ_CP127247.1:900000-1072500 GCF_030285785.1 Parasedimentitalea psychrophila
TTGGCACTGGTCAGGCCTGCCTGACGCGCCTCCTCGATCAGTTTGACACGTATCCGGCGACGACCTGTAACAGCTTAAAGGCGGTCGCCGCGTCATTTTCAACCACGGCAAAAAACTCTTCTTCACCGATACGAAGGCAGGTCAGATCGGTTTTTGCAATCATGCTAAGGGACCGCGGCTCCTTGCGTATCAACCCCAATTCGCCCACCAGCCGGCCGGGTCCCACACTGGCGATCAGCCGGTCGTCCTGCCCGCCGATGGGCAAGTACAGGCCCGCCTCTCCCTCGAGGATCATATAGGCGCCATCACTGGCGTCATCGTCTTTCAGAAACACCACCTCGCCGGCAGCAGCCTGATACCAGCGCGCACCAAAGGCCAGCAGCCGCAATTGACGCCGGTTCAACCCCGAGAACAGTTCAGTCTGTTCCAGCGCCCTGAGTTTGCGCGCCAGGTCCGCACTGGCGGCGCCATCTTCGACGGCCACCTTCTGCGCCTCGTCACTGACCAGTCGCCCCTGCCGCAGCTCGTAATAGACGTCAAACACCTCCGGGCTCTCAAAGCTGTCGCTTAGGTAAATCACGGTGGTGTCTGGCAGCAATTTACGCAGGTTCTTATGCACCGAGATGCGGGTTTCCAAATCATAGCTGGACATTGCACTGTCCATGATCAGGATATCGGGCCGTTTGATCGTGGCGCGGGAAAAGGCCAGTGGTTCAGCAAAACTGGCCGCCAGCCCCTGGCCGCCCAGGGCGATCGGCAATTCAAAAATCAACTCGACCACCAAATCGCGCACCCCATTTTGCACCAGCAATTCGGAGACCAGTTTGCGAAGCTCATCCCCCTTGCCGCCAGCCAGGTCTGAAATCTTACCAAACAGAGCGTTTTCCAGAACCGTCAATCCCGGCGCAAAGCTATCAATATCCAGCGGCACGAACAGATCCCCCAGGGTGGCCATCAACCGGGTCGAGTGGCTTTGCCTGAAGGCCAGAATACGGTTCTGCATGTCCTCACTAAAGGCCGGGCCAATTTGTTCCGCCGAGATCCGGAATGGCACGATCAACAGTTGCGCCAGTTCCTTGTGATCCAAAGCGCTAGCCCCCTTGGAGCGGGTCTTTTCAACCAGCGAAAGCGCCACCTCATAGGCTGAAGGCTCTAGCCCCAGCTTGCGAAACAAAGGGTGGTCGGTGCCATCGTGCCCAAAAATCTGCCGCAGCATATCCACCACGTCCTGGGTCAGGGCCACCAGGTCTTCGTCTAGTTTCAGCTCTTTGATGAGGTCGAGAAACTCTGTCTGTTTCGCCAAAACCGTTTCGGTGATTGGCGCATGTGGGGTCGCATACAAAAGATTCTCCGCCACAGGCAGCGCTGGGTTATAGTGATCCGGGTTCAGAAAAAATGCATGCTGGCGCAATCCTGCGTCGCGCACCGCTTGCTGAACCTGCCCCCTCAACTGCACCAGATGGGCGCCGAGAATGGGGTGGGTTTTGGGGTCAAACCGCTGCTCCATTCCACGCCGGAACAGGGCGGTGTCCGAGCCAATGCCTTCGACCAATTGCAGCCACCAATCGCGCAATTCGGCCTCACTCGAAAACCCGGCCACCGACGGATCAAGCCAGCGGGCATCCTGCGGGTCGGGGCTGTTCCCGGCCTTCAGCGCCTTTTCAAACTGATCGCTGTCGTCGGCAACCCCGGTGGGGCGTCGCCGCATCGGCATCATGACATTGTCGCCAAACGATCCCTGAAACAGCACTGGGCGCGATGTCGCATGACCAACCCGCGTCGCAATCACCGCCTGATGCAGCTTGGTCAGATCATGTCCCGCAACAGAAACGCTGCCCGCCGAGGGCAGCAACTCGCGGGTCAAAAGCTCGGCCATGGCGCGACGGTCTTCCTCTGATGGCGCCGCGATTCCAACCACCTTGCCAGCCGGCAGGCGGGCGCTGAGATCCTCCAGCACCAGATTACCATCGGCATCCCGGACGTTGACATTGGTCAGAACCACATCCCCTTTAAGGTGAACCAAATCCTCGGGTTCCCCTTCCATCAATGTCTCATCAATCATCCCCGAAGGCGCAAACCGTTCCATAATCACCTCCCAGCGCAGCCCCATATCCTGGGTCTGGTTGTAATAGGCCAATAGCTCTTTCCACGGCGACGCAAGGTCCTTGTAGGCCGCCAAGGCTGCCACCAGGGCGCCCAGTGAGACCGAGCCTTGCAGCACCAGGTAGCCGCCGATCGCATAGAATAGAAACGGTGTCAGCTGGGTGATGAAGTTGTTGATAAACTTCATAAAGAACTTTTTCTGGTAGATCTCGAGGCGAATGTCATACAACCGGCCCAAGCGGGTGGTGATAACCGCCATGCGATAGCGCCAGCCGCCGTTGATCCGCAACGTCGAGGCGCCGACGGCACTCTCTCCGATCTCGGCGGCCAAGGCGCGAACCTGCTTGATACGCTTCTTGTTCAACAGGTTGATGCGCCGCTGCAGCACTGGAATCAACCAGCCCTGCAAGGGGATCAGGGCGACGGCGGCAGCGCCAAACCAGACATTTTGCAGAAACAGGAACGACAGGATGGTGATCATTTGCCCGGCTTGCAACACAGGCTGGCTGATCGCGTCGCCCATCAGGCCGCCCATCGGCTCGCTTTCAGCGGTGATCATCGACACCAGTTCGCCCTGACTGACCCGCTCAAAGTAGGGCTGTGGAAAACGCAGGACCCGAGCGATCAACTGATAGCGAAACCGACGCAACATGCGCTCGGCCAATATCCCCTTCAGGGTGTTGATACGCATTTTCATCAAGCCATGCGCCGTCACCGCCAGCAGGAATCCCGAGCACAGCAACCATAAGAATGTCAGCTGATCCACCGGGCGGCCCAGCACATCAATGGTGGAGCTTTGCGCGCCGATGGCGTCGTTGATTATCCGCTTGGGCAATTCAAGCGTCAGGTACAGCAGCGGGAACAGAGTGGTGGTGATCAGCAGCAGAACCAACTGATCACGTTTCGAGTACTTCCAGATAAAACGGAAAAGAGAGCGTTCGATGGAAGGCCTCCAACATGACAAGGGCAAATCAGTACATCTCAATGCCTAGCGCGGTTCCACTGTCGCAGGCAATGGTTTAGCGTCAGATGTCCCGTTGCGGAAGATGCTTCACTGGCGATTGCTTGCAGCGAAAAAATCCGTAAGCTTATCCTACGCGTGATTATCAGGAGTTGCTGCCTTGCCGGATTATGTCGGATCTGTTTTGCTGCTGCTGGGCCTGCTGCAGGTCAAGCACATGTTTGCTGATTTCTATTTGCAAACACCCAAAATGCTATGCGGGCGCGGCGAGTATTTCCACATGGGGCGGGCGCAGCACGCCGGCGTGCATATTTTGGGGTCGATATTGGTTTTTCTGGTGTTCCAGACACCGCTGTCGTTCATTCTTATAATTTGCGCGGTGGAGTGGATTGTTCATTTCAACATCGATTACTGCAAAGCAAGCTATTCCGACTCTAAGCAACTGTTGCCGAATATGGCGGGGTTCTGGCGCGCAATGGGGACCGATCAGGCGCTGCATCACTTCACCTATCTGGCCATGGTATGGGCCTGGGTGGAATACGCTGCATCGTGACCGCCGAGGTCTTTTGAAAGGGTACTGACAAAAGGCACTGGCACACTGGCACTGGCCCAAACCCCGGGATATTTTTGGCCAGATGAAACTGGATCAGCCGCTGGCAGGCAGCGGATTGCCTTGCCTTGAAGAACGCCTGCTGATGCGGGCTCAGGCGGCGCAGAATGGGGTCAGCCTGTCGCCATAAGATCTGAAATTTTCGCGGATCATCCTAAATTTGATCACAGGCCCGGTAATTTGGCAACACGCCCGCCAATCAGGACTACCTTACCGTTAGCAGTACTGATCACGCAAGGGATGCCAGCCATGACCCAGCAGACAGATGATTTCTATCAGTATCACCTAAATGACCGATACGATCTGACCAAGGGCCGGGTCTTTCTGACTGGCACCCAGGCGCTGGCGCGGATCATGCTGGATCAGGCGCGACGTGATCAGCAGGCCGGCCTGAACACCGCGGGTTTTGTGTCGGGCTATCGCGGCTCACCACTGGGCGGGGTGGATCTGGAGCTGTGGCGTTCGGCGGATCGGATGCGAGACAATGGCATCCGCTTTCTGCCGGCGGTCAATGAAGATCTGGCCGCAACTGCGGTATTGGGCGCCCAACAGGCGGTGCTGGACCCCCAATGCCAGGTCGAGGGCGTGTTCTCCATGTGGTACGGTAAGGGCCCCGGGGTCGACCGCTCTGGGGATGCCTTGAAACATGGCAACGCCTATGGGTCCTCCCCCAAGGGCGGCGTGCTGGTGGTCGCGGGCGATGATCATGGCTGCGTCAGCTCGTCGATGCCGCATCAGTCCGACGCCGCCTTTCTGGCCTGGTTCATGCCGGTTCTGAACCCCGCGTCAGTGAGCGAGTTCCTGAGTTTTGGCGAGTACGGCTTTGCCTTGTCGCGCTACTCCGGCAGCTGGGTCGGGTTCAAGGCGATATCGGAAACCGTGGAAAGTGGCCGCTCGGTCGAGTTGAAACCAGGTCGGAATTTTGTGCTGCCTGAACGGCAGCCCTACCCCGGCGGGCTGCATGTGCGCCGCGCCGATTTGCCCAGCCCCGAGATCGAGATACGGATCCGCGCCAAACTGAAAGCCGTGCGCGCCTTTGCCGAGGCCAACCCGATCGATCATCGCATTTATGATCTGCCCGATGCCAGTTTTGGCTTTGTCACCACCGGCAAAGGTCACCTTGATCTGATGGAAGCGCTACGGCTGCTGGGGCTGGACCAAGTGGCCTGTCGCCGGTTGGGCATCGATATTTACAAGGTTGGAATGGTCTGGCCACTGGCCCGCCGCAATGCCCTGCGGTTTGTCCACGGCAAGAAAGAAGTGCTGGTGGTCGAGGAAAAGCGCGGCATTATTGAGAGCCAATTCAAAGAATATTTCTATGACTGGCCCGGCAACAAGCCGGACAAGATGGTCGGCAAATACGACAGCCACGGCGCGCCGCTGATCCCCTGGACCGGAGAGTTAAGCCCGCTGCAACTGGTGCCAATCATAGCGCGGCGGCTTGATCCGTTTTTCCCGGACGAAGGATTTAACGCCAGGGCGCGGGCCTTGACGGAGAGCCCGCCCGTTGTGCTGGACATCCCAGGGGCCACACGCAGCCCCTATTTCTGCTCGGGCTGCCCGCATAACACATCAACCAAACTGCCCGAAGGCAGCACCGCCAATTCGGGCATTGGCTGCCATGTGATGGCCAGCTGGATGGACCGCGAGACCGCTGGATATGCGCAAATGGGCGGCGAAGGTGTGACTTGGGTTGCGGCGTCGCTGTTCAACGGCGGCAAACATGTGTTTCAGAATCTCGGCGAAGGCACCTGGTACCATTCCGGCTCCCTAGCGATCCGTCAGGCGGTGGCGGCGCAGACCAATATCACTTACAAGATCCTCTATAATGATGCCGTTGCCATGACCGGAGGGCAGCCGGTGGATGGCCCGATCAGCGTCACTGGAATTGCCCAGGCCTGCCGGGCTGAGGGGGTGCAGCGCATTGCACTGGTGTCTGATGACATCGACAAGTTCAATCGCTCGGGCTTTCCCAACGGCACCACATTTCACCACCGGGCGGATCTGGACAGGGTCCAGCGCGAGCTGCGCAAGATCGCCGGTGTTTCGGTGCTGATCTACCAACAGACCTGCGCCGCCGAAAAGCGCCGCCGCCGCAAACGCGGCACTCTGGATGACCCCAAACGGTTTGTTGTCATCAATGATCTGGTCTGCGAGGGATGCGGCGATTGCTCGGTTGAATCGAACTGCCTGAGCGTTGAGCCAAAAGAGACCGTATTTGGCCGCAAACGTAAAATCAACCTGTCCAGCTGCAACAAGGATTTCACCTGCCTGAACGGGTTCTGTCCCAGCTTTGTCACCGTCGAGGGTGGCAGCCGCCGTCAGAAACAAACCCCAGGTCTGGATGCGGCGCAACTGGTGGCCTCCCTGCCCACCCCGGATTTTGCCGCACTCGACCAGCCGTATAATTTGCTGGTCACCGGCGTTGGTGGCACCGGTGTGGTGACCGTTGGCGCATTGGTCACCATGGCGGCCCATCTTGAGGGCAAGGGCGCGAGTGTGTTGGATTTCACCGGATTTGCGCAGAAATTCGGAACCGTCCTCAGCTATGTTCGGCTGTCGGCCAGCCCGGACGACGTGAACCAGGTGCGCATTGATATGGGTGCCGCGGATGCGGTGATTGGCTGCGATATCGTGGTCAGTTCAGCCCCCAAGGCATCGGCACATTACCGGCCCAGCACCCGCATAGTCCTCAACCGCGCGGAAATGCCCACCGGTGATCTGGTGCTGCGACGCGATGCTGATCTTATGGCAGGATCGCGTGAGCAAGCGATTGCAGATGTGGTCGGCACCAAAAACCTGAGCGCCATCAATGCCAATGAGATCGCCGAGGCAATGCTCGGCGATTCAGTCCTCGCCAATATGATCCTGCTTGGGTTTGGTTGGCAAAAAGGCCTGCTGCCGGTCTCGGCCGCGGCGCTGGACCGGGCCATTGAGCTCAACGCGGTGGCTGTTGAGAAAAACCGTCTCGCACTGGCCATTGGACGCGCAATCGCCGTCGACCCGGGGCTGCTAAAAGACTGGTACAACGCGCCACCAGACAGACAGGAAACGCTGGACGATGTCATTGCGCGGCGGGCCAGTTTTCTCACCGGATATCAAGATGTCGCCTATGCCAGGCGATATACCGACGCCCTAACCCATTTCCGCAACGCACTGCCCGCGAACATGGCCGAAGACCTGATCCTTGCAGCGGCGAAATCGCTGTTCAAACTGATGGCCTATAAGGACGAATACGAAGTGGCGCGACTCTTGACCAGTGCGGGTTTCAAACATCAGATCGAAGCTGAGTTTGAGGGCGATTTTTCAGTTCATCACCACCTCGCGCCGCCGCTGTTGAGCAATAGGAAAGACGCCCGGGGCCGCCCGGTGAAACGCGCCTTTGGCTCCCGGTTGCGGCCTTTACTGGACCTTTTGGCCAAGGGCAAATTTCTACGCGGCAGTCGTTTCAACATTTTTGGATATCACGCCGAGGCCCGGCTGCACCGCGATCTATTGGCCTGGTACGAGGGCGCCCTGAAGCAGGTTGAACAGCGATATTGCGTGGATCATCATGACCGCTGGCTTGCCATCCTGACCGCCCCAATGGAGATCCGTGGCTACGGCCCCGTCCGCCAGCAGGCCGCCGACAGGGTGAAATCTGAAACCACCGCTAACCTTGCGGCTCTTTAGGAGGTCCAGAACTGGAGGGAATAGGCGGTAAAGTCTTCCAGTTCTCCGGGGCGCGGTTCGCAGCCGGTGAACACTTTCAGATATTCGGGCGTCATCATAAGCCGATAGGCGCCCGTTTCGTTCAACCCGGCCATATCATAACCCAACTGCATGTAATAAAGCGCCTTGGCACGGGCCAGCGCCTCAACCTCTGGAAACTCATATCGCTGAAACATCTGCGTCAGCGCCTCAACCCGGCGGGTATCAGATTGATCCAGCAGATGCCGCACAGGCCCGGATCGGCGCGCCCAGTCACGCACCGCAAAATCTAAGGATGTGTTGAATAAGTCGGGGTTGGCAGTACAGCGCCAGACATTCAGGACTGCCGCCGTTATTGTCTCGGCAGCGACTGTCGCCTGGCCAACCAACCCCGCAGTGTTGGTCTGTTCCCAGGTTTTCAGCAGAGCATCCAGAAGATCCTGACGCGATTTGAAGTACCAGTAGAAGGACGACCGCGAAACCGCCATCCTCTCAGCCAGTGCCAGCACTTTGACCTGTTCAACCCCATCCGAAATCAGCACGTCCATCGCCACATTCAGCCAATCATCGCGGGTCACTCGGACATTGCCGATCAAAGGCTCGGCCTTGGGATCGTCACGTCGCAGGATCGGTTTCTGGGTCATCTGTTTCCCTCGGCATCGTGGCGTCTCAAACTGTCAAACACCGTTACAGGGGCGCTGTCTATTGCTTATTCACAACTGTGCACTCGGGCGCTGTTTAATGCCAGCATGCCAGGCCAAAGTGGCTTCGTTCGCAGCCGGAATACGCATTTTTACCACCCGGGCAAACTCAACAAACACAAAGGTACTGATATCCGCCAGGGTGAATTTATGGGTGGCCAGATAGGGGCTGACCTGCAGGCGTTGTTCCAGAAGTTCAAAGAACTTTTCGGTCCGCTCCAGACCGCGCGAAACCAGTTCCGGAATTTGGCCATAGTCTGATGGGCCGGGGATGGCACGGTCGGCGAAAAACGGATTGCCATTGCGCAAGGCTTCGGCAATCGGCACGCCGCCCTGCTGCTCGGCAATGGCGTTCCACATCAGCACCAGCCCCTTTTCCTCAGCCGTTTCCCCCATTAGCGGCGGCTCGGGGTGGGTTGCCTCCAGATAGGCGGCAATGCCAAGGTTTTCTGTCAACGCGGTGCCCGCGTCGGTGATCAGAACCGGCACCGTAGCCTGAGGGTTGACGGCTTTGAACGCCTCACCCAACTGTTCCCCCTTGGCAATCGAGATATTGTGGCATTCCAGGGTCAGCCCCTTTTCCGCAATAAACATCCGCGCTCGGCGGGGATTGGGGGCGGTCGGGCAATCGTAAAAGATCATGGATCATTCCTGTCACAGGCGCGTTTTACGCAGCCTAGACGGCATATGGGCTGCCCGGCAACCTCAGAAACAATCCGCGGGTGTTGGGATTAGATTTCTAATTCGCGTCATGCTGAAAGGCATCAAATAGTATCACGCTCCAGCTTCTGCAGACCTGGACGGACAGCTCGTCACACCAGAGGCTCCCGCGGCCACGCGGTGCATCGGCGAATACCGATGAACCTTGCGGTCTTGGGCCCGGCACCGCGCTTCGCGCGGTGCCGGGCCCAACGGGAGGAGAGCCTCTGTCAAGAGGCCGAGGACGGGCGGGAGATCTGGTTAGCCTAATGCGCCGCCCTGACGGTAGATAAAGCAACGCCCCTCGACGGCCCCTGCGGGTAGGCTCATCTCTGACAGGTTTTCAAAATACATCCGGTCAGACGACACCATCAACCCTCCCGGTGCCAACAGTGGCTCAATCAGCGGCGAGACAAATCGCGCGAACACATCGTTCTTTTCGCGGTTATGGCCACCCAGATCCGCATGAACCAAACTGGCGGTGGGGCCAAACCGCTCCAGAGATGCGGGCAGGGTTTGACGCACATCCCCCAGAATAACCCGGTCCTCGGGCGGGGTACTGTCCGGATGCGAGGCGACCGCGCGCTCAAAAACATAAATGTCACGCCGTTCGACATAATGGCGCATGTGGTGATAGGTTCGGCCATTGCCCAATCCCAGCTCAAACACCGGGCCCTCCATCGCCGCAGTATGCGCAATCGCAAAATCCAGGCAAGCCCGCTGGGACACCATTCGGTCGATAAACAAATCAAGACGGGACAACATAAGTAATCTCCTTTTTGCCCGACAATCCACTTCGGGCATTTGCCGTCCCGTGTGGCAGAGAATGCAGCAAATGTGTAGCGGCACGGAATTCAACCTGCCCTCTCGTAGTAACCTGTGGTTTTACTGTGTCTCGACAATGATTTCCGTCTTTCCATAGCACAGCATCTGGTAATTGGGTTTGACTAGACAGGTCCGGTCACGCGATGGTGTCAGAAAATAAGGGAGAGAAAAATGACAGCGGCTCCAAAGCTGGTTGGGTGGACCTGAATGCGGCCTTTGCTGTCGGTGGACAATCTTAGCATTGCATTTGGAAATGGCACTCCGGTGGTCCGCAATGTCAGTTTTGAGGTAAAACCCGGCGAGACACTGGCGCTTGTCGGCGAAAGTGGCTCTGGCAAAACAGTGACCTGCCGATCGGTGCTGCGGATCCTGCCACGGGCAGCGCGGCTCCACTCGGGCACCATCATGCTGAACGGCAGTGGCGGCCCCCAGGAGCTGACAGCTCTGAGCGAGCGGCAAATGCGAAATGTCCGCGGCAATGCGATCTCGATGATTTTTCAGGAGCCGATGCATTCGCTGTCACCGCTGCACCGGATCGGCAATCAGGTTTCCGAAGTGCTGTGGCTGCATGGGCGCATGCGCGAAGCGGCCGCCCGTAAAATTGTGCTGGAATGTTTTGAGCGGGTTGGGTTCCCCGACCCTGAACGCGCCTACCGGTCCTATCCGTTTGAGCTGTCCGGCGGCATGCGCCAGCGGGCGATGATTGCAATGGCGATGGTCGCCAAACCCGACCTGCTGATTGCCGATGAGCCGACCACGGCTCTGGACGTCACCACCCAGGCGCAGGTTCTGGGACTGATGAAAGAGCTGCAGCGCGATACCGGCATGGCGATGATCCTGGTCACCCATGATCTGGGCGTGGTGGCCAATATGGCCGAACAAGTGGTGGTCATGCACAAGGGGGGGGTGATGGAATCCGGCCCCGCCGAGCCGCTGCTGCGCGCGCCAGCCCATGCCTATACCCAGCAACTGTTCGATGCTGCGCCGGCCATTCCCGCGCAACCGAAAATGGCGCCGGAACTGCCTCAGGATGATTTGATCCTGCAACTGAAATCGGTCTCCAAGACCTATACGATGCGGGCCGGCAAGTCGTGGCAGGCAGAGTCCGAGATCCAGGCCTGCCGGGGCGTCGACTTTGCCTTGCAACGTGGCAAGACGCTTGCCATCGTTGGCGAAAGTGGCTCGGGCAAGACCACAGCCGCACGCATTGCCCTGGGGGCGGAATTGCCCGACAAGGGCGGCGAGGTGCTGTTTCGCGCCACCGCGCAATCCCAAGCCATCGCCGTGCACCAGTTGTCACGCGCCGCCCGCACCGCGTTCCAGCGCGAGGCACAGATGGTGTTTCAAGACCCCTATTCGTCACTATCGCCGCGGATGCGCATTCTGGATGCGCTGTGCGAGCCGCTCGAAATCCACGGTATTGGCTCCAAGTCTGAACGGCGCGAGCGGGCCGAACAGATGTTGCGCCTTGTTGGTCTGGGGCCAGATATGCTGCTGCGCTATCCTCATGCCTTCTCCGGCGGCCAGCGCCAGCGCCTGTCGATTGCCCGCGCCCTGATGCTGGGTCCGTCGCTGCTGGTCTGTGACGAGCCGACCTCGGCGCTGGATGTTTCGGTGCAAGAGCAAATTCTGCGGCTGCTGGAAGAGATCCAGGAACGCGAGACCCTGTCCTATCTGTTCATCAGTCATGACCTTGCCGTGGTCGCCCGAATTGCCGACGAAGTGGCAGTGATGCGCGGCGGTCTAGTGGTTGAACAGGCCCCACCGGGCACCCTGTTTCACAACCCAAAACACCCCTACACCAAGGCATTGATAGCAGCCCAGCCGGAGCCGGATATCGACCGGCCGATTGATCTGAAACTGGTCGCATCTGGCGCCGGTTCACCGGACTGCTGGCCCGAGAATTTTCGTTTTTCCGACTCCATGATACCGTCACTGGTGCAAGTGGAACCAGGACATAAGGTACGTTGCCATGTTTAAGATACCCAAATTCATATTTGCAGCTTCCATGACGGTGTTTTTGTCACCGCTCGCCGCACTGGCCTCTCCGCCGGTGCAGGAAAGCGACTTCTGGCGCGCCGAGGTTGAAGCTGGCAATTTGCCCCCTGCCGCCGAACGCATTCCCGATGTCCCCCTGCAGGTGGATCTGGCGTCCCGTGGACGCACAGCCGGGGTGCAGGGCGGCACTTTGAACACCATGATCACCCGGTCCAAGGATATCCGGCAGATGGTGGTCTACGGCTACACCCGGTTGATCGGCTATGACGCGGACTATGAACTGCGCCCCGATCTGCTGATGTCATTTGAAAACCAGGACAACCGCCGTTTCATCCTGAACCTGCGGCCCGGGCACCGGTGGTCAAATGGCGATCCCTTTACCTCGGATGATTTTGAATACTGGTGGAAAGATGTCGCCAACAACGAATTGCTCAACCCAACCGGCCCGCCCGACTTTCTGCGTGTCGAAGGGGAGCTGCCGGTCGTCAGCTTTCCAGATCCGCAAACCGTCATCTATGAGTGGACAAAACCGAACCCCAATTTCCTGCAAAGTCTGGCCCAGGCGCGGCCTCCGTTTATTTTTCGTCCGGCAGAATTCCTGAAGAAATACCACATCAAATATGCCGACCCCGATGAGCTCGCCTTTGAAGTCAATGACGCCCGTGTCAAAAGCTGGGCGGCGCTGCACAACAAACGCGACAACATGTACAAGTTCGACAACCACGAACTGCCAACCCTGCAGCCCTGGATCAATGCAACCTCGGGCAAAAAGATCCGCCATTTGTTTGTGCGCAATCCCTACTACCACCGCATCGACGAGAACGGCGTACAATTGCCCTATATCGACGTCGTCGAAATGGAGATCGTCTCGGGGGGGCTGGTGGCCGCAAAATCCAATGCCGGCGAGGCCGATCTGCAGGCGCGCGGGCTGGGCTTTCGCGATATTGCAATCCTGCGCAAGGGCGAGGCCGATGGCAGCAATTATGAAACCTATCTCTGGGGCACCGGCACCGCCTCGCAGATCGCCATTTATCCAAACCTGAACGTCAACGACGACACCTGGCGTAACGTCCTGCGAGACGTACGGGTGCGCCGTGCCCTGTCGCTGGCGATCAACCGCGACTCGATCAACAAGGCGCTGTATTTCAAGCTTGCCAAACCCGGTGCTATGACCGTGCTGGAACCCAGCCCGTTTTTTGATCCCGAGCTGCGCCGGGCCTGGGCCGATTGGGACCCGGATCAGGCCAATGAACTGCTGGACGCTGCCGGCCTGGACCAAAAGGACCGCTATGGCATCCGCAAACTGCCTGATGGGCGTCCGATGGAACTGGTGATTGAGACCGCAGGTGAACGCCAGGAGGTCGAAAACGCCTTGCAGATCATCACCGATGACTGGCGCGAAATCGGCGTCAAACTGATCATGCGGCCATTGGATCGCGACATCCTGCGCAACCGGGTGTTTTCCGGCACCTCCATGGCCTCGGTCTGGTATGGCTGGGATAACGGATTGCCGCGCCCCTATACCTCGCCCGCCTATCTGGCACCGACCGATCAGGTGTTTCTGGCCTGGCCCAAATGGGGCCAGTTCCACCAGACCGGTGGCGAGGCCGGCGAGGCCCCCGACCTCCCAGAAGCACAGCGCCTGATGCAGCTGGTGAAAAACTGGGAGGTGGCCACCTCAGATGCGGAACGCACTGCCGCCTGGACTGAAATGCTGAAAATTCACGCCGATCAGGTCTATGGCATCGGCATTCTGGCCGGCGCCCCACAGCCGGTGGTGGTCAACAAATCCCTGCGCAATGTTCCGGTCAAGGGCATCTGGGCCTGGGATCCCGGAGCCCACTTTGGCATCCACCGCCCCGACGAGTTCTTTTTTGAGGGTGGTGACGGCTGATGGAGATCCTGCGCTACGCGGTCTATCGATTTGGCACCATGTTGCTGACCTTGCTGGTGGTTTCGGTGATGGTGTTTGCCATCATCAACCTGCCGCCGGGTGATTATCTCAGCAACCAGATCGCCGAGCTGCGCGCCACCGGGCAATCCGCTGGCGTTGCCAAAGCCGAGTTCCTGCGCAGCGAATACTCGCTCGACCGGCCTCTGTACCAACAATATCTGATCTGGGTTGGCTTCATGCCCGGCCCACACGGGTTTTACGGTCTGATACAGGGCAATTACGGCTGGTCGTTTGAGTTTGACCAGCCGGTGGCCGAGATCGTCGGCGACACCCTCTGGCTGACCGTGTTGGTCAATCTTGCAGCGGTACTGTTTGTCTATCTGGTGGCCTTGCCGCTGGGGGTGATCGCCGCCGCAAAGTCGCGCACCTGGATCGACTACACCTCGGCCTTTGTCGGCTATCTGGGACTGGCCACGCCCAACTTTCTGCTGGCGCTGATCCTGTTCTACTATGGCCACAAGTATTTCGACCTGCCAATTGGCGGGCTTATGGACCCGGTCTATGAAGGCGAGCCTATGTCCTGGGACAAGGTCAAGTCGATCCTTATCCACCTGATCGTGCCAACCTTTGTGATCGGCACATCCGGCGCGGCGGCAATGATGCAGCGGCTGCGCGCCAACCTGCTGGACGAGTTGGGCAAACCCTATGTGGAGACCGCCGTCGCCAAGGGCATGGCCCCGGCCCGCATGCTGACCAAATACCCACTGCGCATGGCCTTTAACCCCTTTGTCGCCGACATCGGCAACCTGCTGCCCTCGATGGTCTCGGGGTCGGTTCTGGTCTCGGTGGTGCTGGGGTTGCAAACCATCGGTCCCACCCTGTTGACCGCGCTGAAAACCCAGGATCTGTTCCTGTCGGCCTTTGTTTTGATGTTCGTGGCGCTGCTGACGCTCATTGGCACTATGGTGTCCGATGTTCTGTTGGTTCTGCTGGACCCCCGCATTCGATACGAGGGGCGTGAAACATGACCCAGTTGCCCGACGGACGTTATGTCAACGACGCGCCCTTTGACGCCCAGGCCTCTTTGCAGCAACTTGAAAGACGGGATCTGGATGCCGCCAACTGGGTGCTGATCTGGCGCCAGTTCAAGACCCACAAACTGGGGCTGATCTCGGGTGTGTTCCTGCTGATCAGCTATCTGATGCTGCCCTTTGCCGGCTTTATCGCCCCCTATACCCCAAACGAGCGTCACCCCGATCACCTCTATTCGCCGCCGCAATCGGTCAACTGGTACCATGAGGGCGCCTTCATTGGCCCCTATGTCTACCCGATGACATCCGAGGCGAACCTAGAGACGTTCCAATGGGAATTTGTCGCCGATACTGACAATCCTGCGCCGCTTGAATTTTTCTGCTCCGGCGAAGAATATAAGCTGTCCGGTCTGATCCCAACCAAGACCCACCTGTTCTGTGCCCCCGGCGAGGCCACAGTGTTCCTCTGGGGTTCGGACCGGTTGGGTCGTGATGTGTTCAGCCGCATCCTTTACGGCGCACAGCTGTCGCTGACGGTGGGCATCATCGGCATCACCGTATCGTTCCTGCTGGGCATCACCTTCGGCTCGATCGCCGGTTACTTCGGTGGTCGTATCGACTGGTGCATCAACCGGGTGATTGAGATCCTGCGGTCGCTGCCAGAACTGCCGCTCTGGCTGGCGCTGTCGGCTGCGGTGCCCTCAAACTGGGGCCCGGTGGCAGTGTTCTTCATCATCTCTGTGATCCTTGGCATCCTGGACTGGCCCGGCCTGGCCCGATCGGTGCGGGCCAAGTTCCTGAGCTTACGCGAAGAGGAATACGTCCGCGCCGCCGAAATGATGGGGGCCAGCCCCGGCCGGGTGATCCGCAAACACATGTTGCCCAACTTCATGTCGCACCTGATCGCCTCGGCCACCCTGTCGATCCCGGCGATGATCCTGGGCGAAACCGCGCTGTCGTTCCTGGGCCTTGGCCTGCGCGCACCGGCGGTCAGTTGGGGGGTGATGCTGAACGACGCCCAGAACCTCGCCTCGATTGAGATCTACCCCTGGACGGCCATCCCAATGTTGCCGATCATCATTGTGGTGCTGGCCTTCAACTTCCTTGGCGATGGGCTGCGCGACAGCCTTGACCCCTACCACCATTGACCCTGTTTCGCACCCTTCCAGATCCCGCCACTTATCGGGTAACAGGCTCCGGACAGCGCCCCAGCGCCTATGCCGTCACCGAACTGGCCGTGGCCTCTCTGGCGGCGGTGGGGACAGAACTGGCGGCGCTGATACAGGCTCTGAACCTCTCGGCTGACCGCGGTGAGATCACCGTGGACCAACGCCTGTGCTCGCTTTGGTATGGCTACAGCTTTCGTCCCTCCGGCTGGCATATGCCCAGCCTGTGGGATGCAATTGCCGGAGTGTATGAAACTGCGGATGGATGGATTCGCCTGCATACCAACCTGCCCCACCACCGCGCCGCAGCGCTGCGGGTGTTAGACTGTGCCAACACCCGCGAGGCCGTGGCCGACGCGGTGATTAAATGGTCCGGCAACGCACTGGAAAGCGCCATTGTGAACAGCGGGGGTGTGGCCGCAGCCCTGCGCTCGCGCTCCGACTGGCTAGCGCATCCTCAAGGCGCTGCCGTGGCTTCCGAGCAGCTGATCGACTGGATCGCCGCCCGCCCCGTCACCCTGCGGAATCGCCCGCAGGCCAGCCTTGCCCGCCCCCTGGCAGGGCTGCGCGTTCTCGATCTGACCCGGGTATTGGCAGGTCCAATCGCCACCCGCACCCTGGCCGGATTTGGCGCCGAGGTTCTGCGCATTGATCCCCCGGGGTGGGACGAACCCGGAGTGATCCCCGACATCTCTCTGGGCAAACGCTGCGCCTATCTCGACCTGCACAGCCCGGAGGGCCAGGACCGGTTCGAGTCGCTGCTCGCCAAGGCGGATGTACTGATACATGGCTACCGCCCCGGCGCCCTTGACAGGCTTGGTTATGGCCCGGATTTTCGCAAACAACTGGCCCCTAATCTGATTGAGGTCACCCTGAATGCCTACGGCTGGACCGGCCCCTGGGCCGGGCGGCGCGGCTTTGACAGTCTGGTGCAGATGAGCTGCGGCATCGCCGATACCGGCCGCGCCTGGGCCGGGACCCGTCAGCCAACCCCACTGCCGGTACAGGCCCTCGACCACGCCACCGGCTATCTGATGGCCGCCGCCGTCCTCTCGGCGCTGACGGCTGCAGTCACCGACAAGTCCGTCCCCCAGGCACGCCTTTCACTGGCCCGCACTGCGGCAATGCTCGACGGGCTGGAAAAAACCGCTTCTGGCCCGGACATAGCGACAGCCACAAACGCAGACTACTCCAGCACAACCGAGCACAGCGGTTGGGGCCCAGGTCAGCGTCTGGCACCACCATTGCAGCTGTCATCAACCTCGATGAACTGGGATCACCCGGCTAGCCAATGCGGCAGCGCCCACGCGGTTTGGCAAGAGTAGCAACCACCACCCGGAAAATTCGAATTTTCCGACCAAAAATCTTACAAGATTTTTTCACCGAGCCTTGGCGCGGTGCCACGCCCAACCCCAAGCCAGCCGCGTCAGCGGGTCTGCGCGGGGACGGGAGAGCCCCGCCTCCGTTAAAATCTAGCGGTCGTCACCGCCACCATTGTCCTCCAGCACATCCTCGTCAATCGCCGCTTGCGCCGCCGCGGCGACCGCTTGCCGTTGCTGCGGGCTCAGATCTTCACTGCGTCCCTCAGCCAATCGCACAGTCACTTCGCGATGCGCGAAACGGATGCCCTCCCGTTCAAACAACTGGCGGATTTCCTCGTAGACCTTCTTTCTCACCAACCATTGATCGCCCGGTTTGGTCATGAATTTGACCCGGATAATCATCGCCGAATCCTGCATCTCGATGACGCCCTGAGATTTCAGCGGCTGGATGAAATTGTCGCCGATCACCGGATCATTCAGCAGTTCCTGACCCAGCGTCTTGATCATCTTGCGCACCTTTTCCACATCGGTGTCATAGGTCACCCGCAAAGGCAGCTTCATGATCACCCAATCGCGCGAATAGTTGGTGAGCACCCGGATCTCGCCAAATGGGATGGTCTGCAGCGCGCCTAAGTGGTGGCGCAGCTGGAACGACCGCACCGAGATCTTCTCGACGGTTCCTTTAACATCGCCAATATCGATGTATTCCCCTTTGCGAAACGCATCATCCACCAGGAAAAACGCCCCCGAAAAAATGTCGCGCACCAGTGTTTGTGAGCCAAACCCAATCGCCAGACCAACAACACCAGCGCCGGCAAACAATGGGCTGACATTGATCCCCAGTTCCAGCAGCACAATCAAACCAATCGACACCACAACCACCGCCAGGATACCGCCACGAAACAGTGGCAACAGCGTCGCCAACCGGCTGGCCCCATTGGCGCCGCCCTCGTCCCCCAACTCACCTTCGTCAATATCACCGGTTTCTTCGGCGATTTTGCTGTCGATCCAAATCCGAAACAGGTGGTAGACAATATAGCCAATGAACAGGATCGACGTCACGTCGATTGCCCGCTCCGAGGCCACACTGCCCATCCACTTGGCATCCGGGTTCCAGATTACGATCAGCGAATACGCCCCGACTACAAAGGCCAAAACCCCCGCGACCCGGCGGGCCAGATCCTCAAACGTGACAATGGGCTGCTGATCCTGCAAAGACCGCTGCGGTTCCCCATCCGGCGCCGTCGCCAAATCAGCTTCGCTCGTCTCCTCATTCAGCAGCAGCACCCGGCGCGAGCGATCAAAGAAACGCTCGATGACAAAGTTAATGACCCCGTAAACAATCAGGATTGACGTCAGGGTGATGTAGGTTCCTGCCATCAGCGGAATTGACGCCTCCCGCTCCAACACCAGATCGAAGGCCAGTTTAAGCCAGCCAAACACCATATAGGTCATGATCACAGGCACCCAGAATGTGCTCAGGCCCTGCACCATCCAGCTACACTCATACCGGCTTCGCCCGCCCCGAATGGCATTGCCGATAGCGCCTGCGTTAAAGATCACCATCGCCAGATTTCCAACCGTGCCCGCCAACGTCAGCACGCCGTGAACCATGGCATAGACATTGTAGTTCAGGCCAAAATCGCCAATCCAGGTGGCAAACAATATCGAGGAAATATCATAGGTCGCCAGCAAAGAAGCCCAGAGATAGAGCCGCTTAGCATCGCGATCCGAAAAACTCGGAATACGGTACTGGCTGAGAAAGGGTGACAGCACCATACGCCAAAGGTCCGAAACCGTGCGGGCTAGGAAAAAGGCTGTGAAGACCGCTGTAACAGTGAATTTGACCGAACTATCTTCGGCTGGGCCAAAAATCAGATAACCAGCCAGACCCGCAAAGATCATCGCAAATACCGTGGCGCCAATGCCCATAAAGAAGCGGAACACCAAAAACGGCATTTTCTCGCGATAGCCCTCGGGTGCGGATTTTATCCGTGCGACCACCAGCCGTTTGGCAATGCGTTTGCCGTAGATCTCTATCGACAGCCAACGGCCAATCAACAACAACAAGACATTCCAGCCCAGGATCTCCAGATAGGTCTGAATACGTCCATCAGGACTGGTCTGGCGCAGGATGTACTTCACTTCGAACACCGAATAGGGCAAGGCCGCCAACCGGCTGCGCAGCTCCTGGCGGAATTTATCCACTTCGGATTGCGCCTTCATCAGCGCCGACGGCCCCCCCATCGGATCGGCTGCCCCCTCGGGCGGTTCTGCATCAGCAGCCTCGCTGATCAGCTGACCCCGACCATTCAGCACGATGACGCCAACACCGCTGTCAGCGGCCTGTTCAATGGCTTGCGCCAGCGCCTCTGCGCCCACCCCATCGTCGCTCTGCGCCGCCAGCGGAGAGGCCAGAGGAGCCGCCAGCATCAGCGCCAGCAAGCCGCTCAACAGAAATCGAAAAAACGGATGCGTCATGGGGAAATGGATCCTTGGGTGATTTGCGCAAAATTAGCCCAGCCCAAGCCAGAGCGCAAACCCCATCACCACACAGAGTTTTGCGCCCAGGTGAACCTCGGCCGATTGCATGTTATTTTCACGCAGGCTATACACTTCCTGTTCGCTATGCTCCGTGACCGGACACCTGCCTGCAAACAGTTTGGCAGCCGGAAAGCCCACGGAGAAACGCGGAAAAAAACATGGACCGTGCCGGATCCAATTTTTGGAGCTGGCTGCGCAACCTGAGGCGAGCGATGGCCGAGCAGATAGGAATTTTCCCGACACCTCTAGTGGTGCCGTTTTTGTCGGTGTATCGACTTATGCGATCTCTCTATGTGCGCCCATTCCAAATGTTGCAATTGACGTCGCCCGATACCGCCTGCCCCGCCGCTTCCCGCTTCTTCGCCCCATTCGCTCAGGCTCATTCATGACAGTCCACACCATCTCCAACACCAAAGCGGGCGATAAGCCACGCGCGCCGCGGGTGATGCTCTACAGCCATGACACCTTTGGCCTTGGCCATCTGCGCCGGTCGCGTGCATTGGCCGGTGCCATTACCGCGGCCGACCCCACCGCCTCGGCTCTCATTCTGACCGGCTCACCCGTCGCTGGCCGGTTTGCCTTTCCCAGCCGGGTGGACCATGTGCGGCTGCCCGGCGTCATCAAACGTTCGGACGGATCTTATGCCTCGCGCACCATGGGGATGAGCATTGATGAGACCACCAGTCTGCGGGCCGGGTTGATCCGCTCAACCGCCGAGCAATACAATCCCGATGTGCTGATTGTCGACAAAGAGCCCACCGGTTTTCACGGCGAGCTGCTGCCAACGCTGGACCTGTTGAAATCCCGCGGCAAGGCGCGGCTGGTGCTGGGACTGCGGGACGTGCTGGACGAGCCCGAGGTGCTGGCGGCCGAATGGCAGCGCAAAGGCGCTATCCCAGCCACCGAAAACTTCTATGATGAACTCTGGGTCTATGGGCTGCGCACAATCTACGACCCGACCGCCGGGCTTGAGCTGAGCCCCGCAGTGCAGGCCCGCACCCATTGGACCGGCTATCTGCGCCGCGACCTCGGCTCTGTCGGAGACGCCCCCAAGCCGCCTTATGTGCTGATCACCCCCGGCGGCGGCGGCGACGGCGCTGCAATGGTCGATCTTGTGCTGGCAGCCTATGAACGCGACCCGGATCTCAACCCGCGCGCCATTCTGGTCTATGGGCCGTTTTTGTCCGGCGACACCCGGGTCGCCTTTGAAACCCGTGTCGAGCAACTGAACGGCAGGGTCACCACCGTCGGCTTTGAATCCGAGATTGAAACCCTGTTTGCCGGCGCTCAGGGCGTGGTCTGCATGGGCGGCTATAATACCTTCTGCGAAGTTCTGTCGTTTGACAAACCGGCGGTGATCGTGCCCCGCACCACCCCTCGTCTGGAGCAGTGGATCCGCGCCAGCCGGGCTGAGCAGCTGGGCCTGATCACCATGCTGGACGAAAACCGCGACGGCATGACGCCCGAGACCATGATCCGCGCGATCCGCTCACTGACACAGCAAAAACCACCCTCAACGGCCTTTCCTGCGGGCCTGCTGGACGGGCTCGACTACGTCACAGACCGGGTGGCCAAGCTGCTGAGCGGTGCCGCCATTGAGGCCGCCGAATGACCGAGACCTCGCCGCCGCTGGCGATTTTGGTCAAGGGTTGGCCACGATTGTCCGAGACCTTTATTGCCCAGGAACTGGTGGCGCTTGAGGCGGCAGGGCATGGCTTTGAGATCTGGTCGCTCAGGCACCCCACCGACGTCAAGCGCCATCCTCTGCATGATCAATTGCAGGCGACAGTGAAATACCTGCCGGAATACCTGTATCAGGAGCCCGAGCGGGTTTGGCAGGCGCGGGCCATTGCTCAGTCTCTGCCGGGCTACCCCGAGGCTTACCGGGTTTGGCGCGCCGATCTGAAACGCGACCCCTCGCACAACCGCATCCGTCGGTTTGGTCAGGCCTGCGTGCTGGCCGCTGAAATGCCCGATGCGGTGCTGGGGCTCTATGCTCACTTTCTGCACACGCCCTCCTCGGTTGCACGCTACGGCGCGATCATGCGCGGGCTACCGTGGAGCTTTTCCGCCCATGCCAAAGACATCTGGACCTCGCCCGACTGGGAGATTTCCGAGAAACTGTCCAGCGCCCATCACGGGGCGACCTTTGGCGCCACCTGCACCGGCTTTGGCGCCAAGCATTTGCAACAGATGTCAGATGATCCCGCCCGGATCGACTTGATCTACCACGGGCTCGACCTCAGCCGCTTTCCGGTTGCACCGGACCGGGTCTGGCGTCAGGCCACTGATCCGCTGCATCTGATGTCCGTCGGACGGCTGGTGGAGAAAAAGGGTTTTGACAACCTGATCGCGGCGCTGGCGCTGCTGCCTGCGGATCTTGACTGGCACTGGACGCAGATCGGTGGCGGCACCCTGCAAGCCAGGCTGACCGCGATGGCCAAGGACGCAGGCATTGATCATCGCATCACCTGGCGCGGCGCTTGCGATCAGCCCGAGGTCATCGCTGCCATGCGCGCCGCCGATCTGTTTGTGCTGCCCAGCCGCATTGCCGCCGACGGCGACCGGGACGGGCTGCCCAATGTGCTGATGGAGGCCGCCTCGCAGCGGCTGCCAATCCTCTCCACCGCTGTGTCGGCGATCCCCGAGTTCATCACCAGCGGCACCCATGGTCTGCTGGCGGATGATGCGCCACAGGCTCTGGCCGGGGCCATCCTGCAAATGGCCAACCATCCGGGGCAATCTGGCGACATGGCCGAGGCAGCGCTGGCGCGACTGAAATCCGACTTTGGCATGCCCCCAGGTATCGCGCGACTGTCGCAGCGCCTGACCACGATGCTGGCGGGTAAATGAAACCGGGTCAGGGCAAACGGGTTGCCTTTTACGCGCCGATGAAGTCGCCGCATCACCCGGTGCCGTCGGGGGATCGTGAAATGGCCCGCAACCTGATCGCGGTGATTGGTGCGGGTGGCGCCGATGTGGATCTGGTCTCCGAGCAAAAGATCTATGACAAACATGGCGACGGCGATGTGCAGCAGGATCTGCGCGCCCAGGCCCAAGGTGAGGCGGCGCGGCTGATCCGCGACATGCCCCATGCTGATCTCTGGGTCACCTATCACAATTATTACAAAGCCCCGGATCTGATTGGCCCCATCGTGGCGCGCGCCCGCGCCATTCCCTATGTGCAAATCGAATCCACCCGCGCCAGCAGCCGCCTGACCGGCGCCTGGGCCGATTTTGCCCAGTCCGCCCATGACGCCTGTGATGCGGCGGATGTGATCTTTTACCTGACCGCCAACGACCTGATTACGCTAAAGCGCGAGCGCTATGGCCAACAGACCCTGGTCCACCTGCCGCCTTTCTTACCCGCCGCGACCCTGCCCCGGCCGTCCTCCCTGAAGGGTCCAATGCTGACCGCTGGCATGATGCGCGCGGGCGACAAGCTGGCCTCATATCGCATCATCGCCGAAACCTTGTCGCATCTGTCCGGCGACTGGCAGCTGGATATTGCCGGCGATGGCCCGGCACGCGCCGAAGTCGAGACATTGATGGCCCCGTTTGGCCCGCGCGTCACTTTTCTGGGTCAACTGGACCGCACCCAACTGGCCAGGGCCTATGGGCAGGCCAGCCTGTTCTTCTGGCCCGGTGTGAACGAGGCCTTCGGCATGGTCTATCTTGAGGCGCAGAGCCACGGGCTGCCGGTGGTGGCGCAGAATCGCCCCGGCCTTCGCGATGTCTTGGCAGTCGGGCAATATCCAGCGCCCGAGCTGGGCCCCCAGGCGCTGGCCGCTCAGATCTCGCAGCTTCTGGGCAATCCTGATCTACGCGCCAAGCAGGGTGCCGACGCGCAGGCCTTCATTGCCGCGACCCATCTTGCACCTGCCGCCACCCAACGGTTCTGGCGCGCCGTGACCCCCTTACTGGAGATCTCCACATGATCCGTCTTGCTCTGCTGCGCCATGGCCACACCCATTGGAACCGCGCCGGCCGCATCCAGGGCCGCAGCGACATCCCCCTGGACGATGGCGCCCGCGCGGATCTGGCAGGTTTCGCGCTGCCCGCCCCTTGGGATCAGGCCGACCTGTGGTCCAGCCCACTGAAACGCGCCACCGAGACCGCGCAGATCGTTGCCAACCGAGACCCCCAAACAGCCCCTGAACTGACCGAGATGTTCTGGGGCGATTGGGAGGGCAAGCATGGCCTGGACCTAAAGGCTGAC
The DNA here is from genome assembly GCF_030285785.1 of Parasedimentitalea psychrophila. Lineage (NCBI taxonomy): Bacteria > Pseudomonadati > Pseudomonadota > Alphaproteobacteria > Rhodobacterales > Paracoccaceae > Parasedimentitalea > Parasedimentitalea psychrophila. The sequence continues at coordinate 923,764 of NZ_CP127247.1, forward strand.
CCCAACAGCGGCTTTCGCGATATTGAAAGCTGGGGCTGGGACTATCAGCCCCCCGGTGGCGAGACCCCGGCGCAGGTCTGGGCCCGAATTGAACCCTGGCTGAAAACCTTGCAGAAAGACACTGTTGCGGTCTGCCATATCGGCATCATGCGGATGATCCTTGCCCGCGCCTATGATTGGGATTTTGACGGTCCGGTGCCGTTCCGCATCAAACGCAACCGGCTGTTTGTGGTTGAAATCGACGGCGACCGGCTGACCCCTCAGCCAGATCCCGTCCGGCTTGCCAAACGCACCGGCGCCGCATGAAAGTCCTGATCGCAGTCACTCACCTGCTGGGAACCGGTCATCTGAGCCGGGCGCTCACCCTGGGTCGCGCCTTTAGCGCTGCCGGTCATCAGGTCTGTGTTGCCTCGGGCGGCTTTGCCGCACCGCAACTGAACGCTGATGGCGTTGATCTGCTGCAACTGCCACCGCTGCGCTCGGACGGGGTGGATTTCACCCGGCTGCTCACCGCCACCGGCGACGTTGCGGGTGCTGAATATTATAGTCAGCGACAGGCCGCACTTTGCGCCGCGCTGACCGATCTTGGCCCAGATATCCTGATTACCGAACTCTACCCCTTTGGCCGCCGCAGCCTGGCAGCGGAATTCCAAGCCCTGCTCACTGCGGCCCAGATATTGCCGCAACGCCCGGTGGTTCTAGCCTCGATCCGTGACATCCTTGCGCCCCCGTCGAAACCAAAGAAGGCCAGTCAGGCAGATTCCATGATCGCCGCGTATTACGACGCGGTGCTGGTGCATTCCGACCCCACAGCCACCCGGCTTGAGGTGAGCTGGCCGGTCTCAGAGATGCTGGCCGGCAAGCTGCGCTATACCGGCTATGTGGCCCCACCCGCGCCAATCGCGCATCCTCAGCGCGCGGGTCACGGCGAAGTGCTCGTCAGTGCCGGTGGCGGCAGCGTCGGCGATGCGCTGTTTGAAACCGCCCTTCTTGCTGCCGCGCAGATGCCGGATACCCAGTGGCGACTGCTGGTTGGCGGCACTGATGCAGCCCAGCGGATCGAGCATTTTCAGGCCATAAGCTCCCCCGCCATCATTGAGCCCACCCGCCCAGATTTCCGCCAGATGCTGCCACTTGCCACCGCCTCGGTCAGCATGTGTGGCTACAACACCGCGCTGGACCTGCTGCAATGTGGCACGCCTTCGGTGCTGATCCCCTTTGACGCTGGCAACGAGGTCGAACAAGGCTTGCGCGCCAACAGTCTTGCACCGCTGGACGGGATCGAAGTTGTAACCAGTGCCACCCTGACCTCTGAGAGCCTGCGCACTGCTGTTCTCAGTGCAATGGCCGCGCCGCGCCGCGCCACCGATGGGCTGCTGTTCGACGGCGCCTCCCACACGGTTGCGATTGCCGTGGAAATGGCCAGGCAACGATGATGAGCCCCGATTGGACCGCACTGGAGCAAGAACTGCAAGCCTGGCAGGATCAGGGTCTGACCCTGCCGCTGTGGTGGCGCGACGATGATGCCATTGAACCAACGCCGCAACTAGATCGGCTCACCTCTCTGTCAGAAACGCTGAACCTTCCGGTGCACCTGGCGGTGATCCCCCGCGATGCCACACCGGCGCTGGCCAGCTATATCGCCAGTTCCTCGCAGCTTATCCCAGTTGTGCACGGCTGGGCGCATCAGAACCATGCGCCACAGGATGAAAAGAAAGCTGAATTTGGCGCCCATCGCCCAATCGAGCAAGCGCTGGCGGATGCAGGCCGCGGTCTCGATGCCCTGCGCGATTTGCTCGGCGATGCGGTGACCCCGATGTTTGTGCCGCCGTGGAACCGGATCACCGATGACATCACCCAAGGATTGGCAAGGCTCGGCTACACCAGCCTTTCGACCTACAAACCGCGCAGCACTGCCGAAGCGGCTGCCTATCTAGCGCAGATCAACAGCCACCTCGACCCGATCCAGTGGAAGGGCAGCCGCTCGCTGGTGCCCCCCCAGCAGTTGCTGGATCAGGTCAGCCGCCAATTGAACAGCCGCCGCCACGGCTTGGCTGACAACGCCGAGCCCTATGGCATTCTGACCCATCATCTGGTCCATGACACCGCAATCTGGGATTTCACCGAAGCCCTGATCCGCCGCCTGCTGGGTGGCCCTGCGACCCCCTGGACCCATGCACAAAGGACAACTCCATGAGCCGATTGGATTCCATGCTCCGCCGCTTTACCGCCCAACGCGATGGGCTCAACTGGGCCGCAGAGCAAATATCACCGGTGCCGGGGGACGTTCTGGACATGGGGCTGGGCAACGGCCGCACCTATGACCACCTGCGCGAGACCCTGGCCAATCGCCGCATCTGGGTGATTGACCGGATCCTGCAATGCCACCCCTCATGTGTCCCCCCTGAGGCAGATTTCCTGCAGGGTGAGGCCGAACCGATGATCAACCAACTGGTGCAACAGGGTCACAAAGTTGCGCTGGCCCACTATGATTTTGGCTTTGGCGTAAAGGCCGACGATGTCGCCGAGGCCGCCCGCCTGTCCCCCATCATTGCCTCGGTGATGACAGCCGGAGGCCTGATCGTATCCGGCCAACCGCTGGTTGGCTTTGAAGAACTGGCGGGTCCCAAAGGCATCGCACCGGGGCGCTATATGTTCTACCGGGCCTGACCCGGGCACCGCCTGACCTTTCCCGCGACATAAAACCCTCCTACCGCTCTGAGGTCAGAGGGGTTATACGCCTCTCGAAACCCCATGCTGAAGGAAACCGCCCCATGTCCTTTGACCGCAAGATCAAAATCGCCCCCTCCATCCTAGCCGCCGACTTTGCCAATTTTGGCGCCGAGTGTGAGGCCATCGAAGCCCAGGGCGCCGACTGGGTGCATGTGGATGTGATGGACGGGCATTTTGTGCCCAACATCACCTTTGGCCCAGCCACCTGCGCCGCGATACGGCCGCATATCAAGGGGGTGATGGACGTACATCTGATGATCGCACCCGTCGATCCCTATATCGAGGCCTTTGCCAATGCCGGCGCCGACGTCATCACCGCCCATGTCGAGGCGGGGCCACATACCCACCGCACCCTGCAGGCTATTCGCGGTGCAGGCGCCAAGGCAGGTCTGGCCCTGAACCCCGGCACCCCGGCCTCTGAGGTGGAATACTACCTCGATATGGTGGACCTGATCTGCGTGATGACAGTCAACCCCGGCTTTGGCGGCCAGAAATTCATTCACAGCCAGATCGACAAGGTAAAGCAACTGCGGGCCTTGATCGGTGACCGTCCGATCCACATCCAGATCGATGGCGGTGTTGACCCCATCACTGCGCCGCTGGTCGCCCAAGCCGGCGCTGACGTACTGGTGGCAGGCTCCGCCGTGTTCAAAGGCGGGTCCGTCAGCAACCCAACCCCGTATGGCGACAACATCCGCACCATCCGCGCCGCGGCTGAAGGTGTCTGGGCCTAAGCGTTCTGTGTAGGGTGCGTGCTTGCACGCACCCTTGAAACTGAAAATGGCCGCGCAAGTCTTCAGGCGCAGCCATGATCATTTCACGTATTCCCCTATGCCAATGGACGAAATAAGCTCGTAATATCCAAAGATTACCATCAGGAAGAAGGCGAAGAGTATCAACTCATGCTTGAAGTGATGAGAATGGAAGAACGATCGTTCATGATGATGAATAATGTCCATCAACTCGTCACCAAATCGGATCGACAGGAACGAGCCCAAGCCTGACAGTACAATCACCCCCCAATAGGGGTATGGGTTGGTGAATATGGTATGCAGCAGTTCGGTTAGAACGGTGGTTTGGTAGTAGCTTGGCCAAAAAAGAAATATCGCTGCGTTAACACCAACAGCCACCACCCAAACCGCTATTTCAGATATCACCATGCGAATTCCGAACAGCAATCGGAGCGGCAGATCCAACAGGAAACCTGCATCGGCTACCGGCGTACATAAAACAAAGAAACTCCACGTCAGCAGAGTCGCCACGCCACCGGTCGCAAAATCATATTGGTAACTGAGATAGCCAAAATACCCGACCAACAGACCACATAAAAGAAAGAACTTGGTGAAAACCTGTGTGCGCGGTTTAGTTGTCATGACTTGACCCATTTGAAATTTCACCGTTGATGTATTCATTTGCGGTCAGCTGATCCAGTAGGGATCGCAACACCCCGAGAAATTGCTCTGCAGGGCGCTCACATTGCGCCTTCGAGCTTCGGGTTTTGGTACCGTGGTGTTGGAACGCATTTGCTGGAGGCCATAGATCATGACAACACTCATATGGACCACAGGGATATATTGTCTGGCCGCAGTGGCCGAGATCGCGGGATGTTTCGCATTCTGGATCTGGCTTCGTGCCAATGGCAGTATCCTCTGGTTGATCCCCGGCCTTGCCTGCCTTGTTCTGTTTGCGGCTTTGCTCACCCGCGCCGATGTCTCGTTTGCCGGCCGGGCCTACGCGGCTTATGGCGGTATTTACATTGGCGCCTCGCTGCTCTGGCTTTGGGGTGTCGAGGGACAGGCGCCGACACGGTGGGACCTGACAGGCGCGGCTTTCTGCGTGTTGGGCATGGCCATCATTGTTGCCGGATCAACGGCTCAAAGCCAGTGATGACCCGCCGTTCCCTGCCTGAAGACCGGATTTGGCGTTGCTGTCTCAGCTCCGGATCCGTTTGAATATCGCCGTCGCGGTGGCCAGCAACAGCCCATCCTCGCCGTGCAACTCCCCGTTTACATAGGCAATGCTGCGGCCGCCGCCCTTGGCCTGTGCCGTTGCTGTCACCCGCCCGGCCCGGGCCGCCGCGACATAGCTGGTGTTCAGCGATACGGTGACCACAAAGGGATGCTCGGCGCGATCGAAATAGGCCGAGGCCGTATTGCCGCAGACCACATCCAGCAGCATTGCCACAATGCCTCCGTGCAGCACCCCGATAGGGTTCAGGTGCTGCGGCTTCAGGTCCAGCGTCACCCGGCAGCTGCCATCGCGCTGGTCCATCTCAGTACAAAAGCCCACCATCGTCTGGCAGCCCGAGTTCTCAATCTGGCGAATGTGATCAGGCGGTAAGGTCAATGAATGTCTCCAGATGATAATCAGCGTCGCCAAACCGATGCTCGGCCATTACGATCCGCTTGGCGATATGGGCCAGCGCGTAGTCTTGCGTCATGGCAATTCCCCCATGCAACTGAATGCTCTCTTCCGCCACCAGACGGCCCACCCGCGCCACCAGATTGCGGGCGGCGCTGATATGCAGATCACGCAAGCGCGGCGCAGCACTCAGATGCCCGGCTGCGTTGATCACCGCCGAGCGCGCCTGCGTCAGTTCGATCAACAAATCGGCCATGCGGTGTTGCAAAGCCTGAAACGACCCGATCGGGCGGCCAAATTGCTGCCGGGTCTGCAGATAGTCGCGGGTTAGCGCCGTGGCGGTTTCCATTGCCCCCAATGTCTCAGCCGCCAGCGCAACCGAGGCCGCAGCAGCCCGCTCGGCAATCACCGGATAACCCGCCCCAGCACCTCCCAGCCGGGCTGTCACAGGCAGGGTCACCTTGTCCAGCGCCACCTCGGCAGCGCGACCGCCAGCCAGCAAGGGATACCCTCGCATAGACAGGCCGGGGGCATCCTTTGGGACCAAAAACAGCGAGATCCCAGCCTCATCCCTAGGCGCACCAAACTCGCGGGCCGAGGTGATCAGGTATCCAGCCGCCTCGGCATTGACCACCACCGCCTTACACCCGTTCAGGGTCACCGCATCACCCTGCTGGCTGGCGGTGGTTTCAACATGCTGCAGATCATATCGGCTGGCAGGCTCGCCATGGGCAAAGGCCAGATGCAGCGACCCCTCGATCACCTGTTCGACCAATTTTTGCTGATCGGCTGAGCCCAGCGCTGATATCAGACCACCGCCCAGAATGGCACTGTCCAGAAGTGGCTCAACCACACCGGCGCGGCCCAGTTCCTCGAACACCACGGCGATATCGAATCCAGCGCCGCCATAGCCGCCCTGCTCCTCGGCAAACAATGCGCCCAAAATGCCCAGATCAGCCAGTTGCGCCCAGATATCGGCGCTGAAACCAGCATCACTGTCGAGGATACCGTTGCGCATCTGGGTGGTATAGCGATCAGACAGGAACCGACGCAGGCTGTCCTGCATCATCTGCCGCTCAAGGGTCAGCTCAAAGTTCATCTCTCCCCTCCCAACTTTACCTTGGCAATGATATTGCGCTGGATCTCGTTGCTGCCGCCAAAGATCGACAGTTTGCGATTGTTGAAATACTGCGCCGCCACCGCCGCAGTGCCGTCGGGGCCGATGGGTGCTTCGTTGCTGCCCAACACCGCTTCCGAAGCAAACGGCATGGCGTAGACCCCGGCAGCGCGGCGGGCGAGATCGTTGATCTCTTGCCGGATCAAAGTGCCCTTGACCTTGAGCATCGAACTTTCAACGCCCGGCGCCTGCCCTTTGGCCGCAGCCGAGACAATCCGCAGGTTGGTGGTGGACATCGCCATCAGGTCAATCTCCACCCGCGCCACCCGGGCGGCGAAATGCGGGTTCTCGATCAGTGGGCGACCGCGATGTTGCTGGCTGCGGGCCAACCGTTTCACCGCCGCCAATCCGGCCTGACTAAAGCCAACACCGGCGATATTGGTGCGCTCATGGGTCAGCAGGTATTTGGCATAGGTCCAGCCTTTGTTTTCCACACCGACCAGATTTTCCACTGGCACCCGGACGTCCGAGAACCAGACCTCATTCACCTCGGCACTGCCGTCCAGCAGGATGATGGGGCGGACTTCGATGCCGGGCGTGTCCATGTCGATCAGCAGAAACGAGATCCCGGCCTGCTGTTTGACGGTTGGATCGGTGCGCACCAGACAGAAGATCCAGTTGGCATGTTGCCCCAGCGTGGTCCAGGTTTTCTGGCCATTGACCACGTAATGGTCACCATCGCGCAGGGCCTTGGTCTTGAGCGACGCCAGATCTGAGCCAGCCCCCGGTTCCGAGTATCCCTGACACCACCAGTCCTGCCCCGACAGAATACGCGGCAGATAATGGTCTTGCTGTGCTTTAGAACCGAATTTCTGCAGCACCGGCGCCAGCATCGACAGGCCAAAAGGCACAATGCGTGGCGCATGGGCGCGGGCGCATTCCTCCTCAAAGATATGCCGCTGCACTGCGCTCCATTCACAGCCGCCAAATTCACGAGGCCAATTTGGCGCCAGCCAGCCGCGCTGATTCAGAATGGCATGCCAGCGCTCATAGTCCTCTTTACCCAGTCCACGTCCCTCACGAACCGCGTCCGCCATCTCTGGCGGTAGCTTTTCCGCAAGGAAAAGCCGCAGCTCGGCGCGAAACGCCTGCTCTTCAACTGAGTAGTTCAAGTCCATGGAAGCACTCCTTCTCACTGTCTTGCCCGGCGGCCCTCAATAAATCTCGAACAAGCCCGCCGCGCCCATGCCGCCGCCGATACACATGGTGACCACCCCCAGCTTGGCACCCCGTCGCTTGCCCTCGCGCAGGATATGGCCGGTCATCCGGGCCCCGGTCATGCCAAAGGGATGGCCAATGGCGATCGAGCCGCCGTTGACGTTGCATTTCGCATCATCAATGCCCAGCCGGTCGCGACAGTACAGCGCCTGTGATGCAAAGGCCTCGTTCAGCTCCCAGATATCAATATCATCGACCTTCAGCCCGTGACGCTGCAGCAGACGCGGCACCGCAAACACCGGGCCAATGCCCATCTCGTCTGGCTCGCAGCCTGCGACACAGAAGCCCTTGAAGGCGCCCATCGGCTCAATGCCCTGCTGCTCGGCCTGTTTGCTGTCCATCAGCACCAGCGCCGCCGCACCGTCCGACAGTTGGCTGGCATTGCCGGCGGTGACAAAGCCGCCATCGCGCACCGGGTTCAACCCCTGCAGCCCTTCGATCACCGTATTGGGGCGATTGCATTCGTCGCGGTCCACGGTGGTCTCGTGCATCGAGACCTCGCCGCTGTCCTTGTCCTTGACTGCCATGGTGGCCAACATCGGGGCGATTTCATCGTCAAACAAACCCGCCGCCTGTGCGGCTGCAATCCTTTGCTGACTGCGCAGCGCATACTGGTCCTGCGCCTCGCGGCTGATACCATAGCGCTGTGCGACAATATCGGCGGTCTCAATCATCGCCATGTAGATGGCCGGCTTGTGCTCGGCGATCCAAGCGTCCTGCGCCGCGCGCAGCTTGGGCTGCACCATCGAGATGCTCTCGACGCCACCTGCCACCATCGGGCCCGCGCCCTCAGAGGTGATCGCGTTGGCGGCCAGGGCAACGGTCTGCAACCCCGAGGAACAGAACCGATTCACGGTCATGCCCGCAGCGCTGATCGGAAGCCCCGCCCGCATCGCAATCTGGCGGGCAATATTACCGCCGGTCTCCGCTTCGGGAAAACCACAGCCAATGGCGCAATCCTCAATCATGCCGGGATCAATTCCGGCACGGGCAACCGCAGCCTGCACCGCATGGCCGCCCAGAGTGGCGCCATGGGTCATGTTGAACGATCCGCGAAAGGATTTGGCCAGCCCGGTGCGGGCGGCCGAGACAATGACAGCCTGTTTCATCTCAACTGGCCTCCTTGTTCAGATCGTCAAAGCAACGACCGTCCGCCACCAGTTGCTGCAGCAGAGGGGCCGGTTGCCAGAAGAAGTCATCGCCTTTCGCATAGGTGTTGATATCCGCCAGAATGTCATCCAGCCCGACAATATCGGCCCATTTCAGCGGCCCACCGTGGTAGCGCGGAAAACCATAGCCAAACAGCAGCGTCATATCCACGTCCAGCGGCCGCCGGGCGATGCCCTCGCCCACCACCTTGGCCGCCTCATTGACCATGGCACACATATAACGGCGGGTGATTTCCGCGTCCGTAAAGACGCGCGGGGTAAGGCCCAGTTCGGCGCGGTTGGCGTCAATCAGCCCCGGCACATCCGGGTTCGGGGTGCCGCCGCGTTTGCCCGCCTCGTAGACATAATAGCCCTTGCCGGTTTTCTGACCGAAATGGCCATCTTCACACAGCTTGTCGGGAAAGCTGGGCACCCGTTCGCGCGCATCGCGCGTTGGTGCCAGCCGTTTGCGCGCCGCCCAGCCGATATCGAGCCCGGCCAGATCGGCCACCGCAAATGGCCCCATGGCAAAGCCAAACGCGGTCATGGCAGCGTCGATCTGATAGGGGCTGGCGCCATCCAGAATCATGTGATCGGCGCAAGCGCGATAGGCGGCCAGAATGCGATTGCCGATAAAGCCATCGCAAACCCCGGAGCGCACCGAGATCTTACCCAGCATCTTGCCCAGCGCAAAGCCGGTGGCAACCACGTCGATGGCGGTCTTGTCGGCCACCACCACCTCAAGCAGTTTCATCACATGGGCGGGCGAGAAGAAATGCAGCCCGATCACGTCCTCAGGTCGCGAGGTGCAGGCGGCGATTTCATTGATATCCAGATAGGAGGTGTTGCTCGCCAGTATAGCCCCCGGTTTGCAGACGGCATCCAGCTGGGTGAACACGGTCTTCTTGACCGACATGTCCTCGAATACCGCTTCGACCACCAGATCCACCTGCGCCAAAGCACTGTAATCCGTGGCCAGTGTCAGCGCCTGTGTGGTTAGCGCGGTGAATTGATCGGCGCTGATCTTGCCACGTTTCACCGCTCCCTTCAGATTGCCCTCAATCCGACCCTGGGCCGCAGCGGCAGCAGCGTCGGTCATTTCAAGCATGGTGACCTTTAGCCCCGACAGCAGCGCCGCAGTGGCGATACCCGCCCCCATGGTGCCACCGCCAATGACGCCCATCTCGGCCAACACCCGCGGCGCAACGCCTTTTAGCTCGGGCAGTTTTGACACCGCACGCTCTGAGAAGAACGCGTGGATCATCCCCAGCCGCTGGTCCGAGTTCATCAGCTCCATGAACAATTCCCGTTCGCGCCGCAGCCCAGCCTCAAAACTGTCTGCCTCGCAGGCGGCCTGTACCGCCCGCAATGCGGTGGCCGGAGACAGCTGGCCCCGGCCTTTCTTAAGCAGCGCGACATGCATAGCGTCAAAATCCACGCCCTTGGGCGCAGGCAGGTCACAGACCGCACGACGCGGCGCGCCAGCCTCCAGCAGCTCCTGGGTATAGGCAAGACCGATTTCGCGCGGCTCTCCCTCGACAACACGGTCGATGATGCCATTTTCCAGCGCCTTGGCGGCACCAATCGGACGGCCGGTGGTAATCATATCCAGTGCCATCCCGACCCCAGCCACTCGAGGCAATCGCTGGGTGCCCCCTGCGCCGGGCAGAATGCCCAGATGAACCTCGGGCAGCCCCATCTTGGCGCTTGGCACAGCGATGCGGTAATGTGAGCTCAGCGCCACCTCCAGCCCGCCGCCCAGCGCGGTGCCATGCAGGGCGGACACCACGATCAGTGGCGAGGCTTCAATGCGGGTACAAAGATCCGCAAAGCTTGGGGCCTGCATTGGTTTGCCAAATTCGCGGATGTCGGCGCCGGCAAAATAGGTGCGCCCATCGCCGTAGATCAGCACCGCTTTGGCGCCCTCAGTCTCGGCCCGCTCAAACCCAGCCAGCAGCCCCCGACGCACATCAAGACCCAGTGCATTCACCGGCGGATTTTGCGCCGTCAGCACCGCAATGTCACCAACCCGTTCATATCTAATGGCGTCGCTCATCCGTTTTCCCCTTATCAGATGGGGCGCATCACTCCTGTGCCCCGATGTTGTGTTACTCTAGCCATGGGTGGCCTATCGCCGCCAAGCCCTTTGGGCCGGCGGCGATGGTCGAACCCTACGTCACTTGGTCAGCATCCAGCGGCGCACTGGCCTGCTCAGATTATCGCCTGTTCCAGCAAGGGTTGACCAGCCGCAATCCGATCATAGGCAAAAGGCGACAGATCCAGCGTTTCATAGCACCCCGAGACGATCCATTCAGCCAGCCCCCGCCCCATCGCCGGGGACTGCTGCAACCCGTGCCCCGAAAAGCCGTTGATCAGCATGAAATTTCCGACCTCAGGATGTGGCCCGAGAATCGCGTTCTGGTCCAGGGTGTTATAGGCATAATGCCCGACCCAGCTCTGCATCAGCTTCAGCGCGTCGAACTGCGGAATGCGTTCGGCAATGGCTGGCCAGACCTTTTCTTCCCACAGGGAATGGTCGGCAATAAAGTCGTCCGGCGCAACGGCCGGGTCCTCATGCGGTGGGCAGCCGGCCATGTAATATTTGCCGTCGCTGCGCACATGCACGCCGGAGGGATCAACCGTCAGTGGCAGATCCACCGCCAGAGGCCGCGCCGCCTCAAACACAAAGGTATAGCGCTTGCGCGGCTCAACCGGCAGCGAGACTCCCGCCATTTGCGCCACCAGCCCGGCGCGCGGACCGGCGGCATTCACCACATGGCCAGCGCCAACCCGGCTGCCATCTGCCAGCACCACACCGGTGATATGCCCGGCAGCGCGGGAAATGCCTGTTACCTCATTTCGGATAAACTCGACGCCGGCAGATTTTGCTTTGCGCCGCCACCAGTCGAACATGGATCCACCGTCAAAATAGCCCTCATCCACCGGATTGTGGCTGCCCACCCGGATGCCATCCAGATTGTAGAACGGGAATTTCTCGGCCAGCATCTCGGACGTCAAGATCTGCGTCCCAGCGCCCTCAGCCGCCTGCATGGCCTGCGCCGCCCGCAACACCTGCTCGCCCTCAGCCGTGGCCGCCAGATACAGGTAGCCAAAACTCTGCATATGCAGGTCCGGCACATCCGGATCACCGCCCATGTACTGGCGGAAATTGCGCAGGTAATCGGCGCCGAACTGGCTGACCTGCACGTTGATCGGCTGGGTGAACTGCTGGCGAATACAGCTGTTGCTATGGGCGGTCGAGCTCAGCTCATATCCAGGGTCGCGCTCTACTACCAGAACCGAGCCGTCAAAACCGGGATGATTGGCCAGAAACCAGGCCACCGAGGCCCCCATCATGGCGCCTCCAATGATCACAACATCATACGAGGACTGGTTGGGAGTAGTATCAATTTGCATGGGGGAAATCCGGTGTTAGAGGTCTTGCCAGCCAGCTGTATCGAAACGGTACAATTTGGCAAGCTCTGTGACTGCCCCCCATGAGCCAGACCGCGCCCGCGTTTTTCTAACCGGCCTTCACAGTGCCATTCTGCAGCCAAGCGCCAAACAAGTTCGGTGCGGATGTGGTGAACGCCCGGTCATTGATATGTCAGTCCAGCACATGCAGATCCACAGTGCCGGGACAGCCCGACGTGACGGCGTCACAAAAGGCCGCCAGGCCATCTGCGTCCTGCAGATCACCACCGAGCCGATCCCATTCATATCAACCCTTTCCGGGGCAACAGCATGGCCACCGGGCCAATTGCCTGCGACAATTCCCCACACAGAACACCCGCCACTTTGCTTCTGTCCTCTGTGGTCAGCGCTGCTGAGGTCAAAAGCCGGTTAGTCAACCTCGCAGATAATGTTCGCATTTGTCGGAAAAGCGCCCCACCGGGGTCTTTCCTGATCCTCCGCATGCCGCTGGGACTACAGGATCTCGCTTTAAGGCCGGTGAGAGCCGCAAATCTGCGCATTCTGCGCTTACTATGGGGGAGACCACGCCTTGACTTCCGAACCCGCTTGGGACCGAATGTTCAGTGCTTCAAGATGGTCTGATGCACCCAGACCTGATGTCCGATCCAGCGAAACTTTCCGAATACAGGACGTTGTCAAGGCACGCCCATAACCGCCGAGGCTCAATGCCTCGGCCTCAATCCGGTCAGCAATGGCAAAAAGCACCTTCTCCCGTGCGGCGGGGGACTGACGCGACCAGCGGTCATCGTCAAATGCCCGCCGCGCCGAAGCGGCAGCGTTGTGGACATCGGTTGATGTCTGCGATGGAACTTGTCTCGGACCGCCGTCATAAAACAACAATCACGATATCCAGCAAGAGACCTATCGCGCAGGGGCCATGGTGCGGATCTCAGGGGCCAATATAATCCTATCACCACCGCTGGTGCTCACTGCCGATAACGTCACGGGTACTCTGACCGCACTGGATGCCAGCTTTGCAGATGCGACCTGAGCTCTCGGTCGGCCACAGCCGCGCCCGGCCGCAGGTCGGGCGCCACCAGATACCATGGCGGGCCCGAAGCCTTGCTTCGGGCCCGCGCCTTCGGTGGCGCCGCTGCGCGGCGCGGTGGCGTTTGTTGCGCGGCCCCCGCAGAACGCAACCGGTTTGCATCACCCCGCCTGGAAAATGACGCGCCCAGGCAAAGCAGACTACCGTCCTGTACAATTCAGCAAATCTGAGTTTTGTTCAAATCCAGGCATCGCATCAGCGTGGCGCTGTGCTGCCCTGTTTTTTACAAAGGTGATTTACAATGCCCTCCGCCCCCGCGGCCGCCCTGCGGCCAGCCCTCGCCACCGATTGTTCCAGCCTGGCGGCGCTGTCGATCGAGGTTTGGCTTAACAGCTATATCCGCGAGGGTATCAGCGGCTTCTTTGCCGACTATGCCCTCGCGGAATTCACTGCGGATCGCTTTGCCCGGATATTGGATGACCCATCTGAACTGATTTTGGTCTCTCAGAACCGCACCGGAATTGACGGTTATATCCGGCTACGCAGCGGCCAGAATTCGCCAGAGGGCCGCGCCTCAGATACCGAAATTGCCACGCTTTACGTCCAGCCCCGCCATCAGGGAAAAGGCATCGGCCTGCAGCTTCTGCGCGCGGCCCTGGCTGGCGGTGAACTCTGAAAACACCGGGGCCATCGCATTTTACCAGCGCCACGGCTTTACCCCTGTCGGTCAGACATATTTCCAAATTCAGGATACAGCCTATCTGAATGACATCCTGCAATACGGGTCCTAAACCACCCAGGCCATGCGCATAACACGTTACAGTTTCTTCTACACAGGCCAGACACTGTTACATTTCTCTTGCCACGAATCACACCGCGCCCTATCACCGACCTACCGGTCGGATTATTTATGACCGTTCGAGGAGACTTTGACACCATGGACGCTTTCATCTGCGACGCAACCCGGACCCCCATTGGCCGATATGGCGGCGCTTTGTCGTCGGTGCGCACTGACGATCTGGCGGCCTCGCCGATCGCCGCATTGATGGCCCGCAACCCTCAGGTGGACTGGGCCAGCATCGACGATGTGATCTATGGTGACGCCAACCAGGCCGGCGAAAGCAATCGCAACGTGGCCCGCATGGCGGCGTTGCTGGCCGGGCTACCCACCGATGTACCCGGCACCACCATCAATCGCCTCTGCGCCAGCGGCATGGATGCGGTGGGCATGGCCTCACGTGGGATCAAGGCTGGCGACTATGACATGGCCATCGCTGGCGGTGTGGAAAGCATGAGCCGTGCGCCGTTTGTGATGCCCAAGCAGACATCGGCTTTTGGCCGTGCAAATGCGGTATATGACACCACCATCGGCTGGCGCTTCGTCAACCCAAAGATGGACAAAATGTACGGCACCGACTCGATGCCGCAAACCGCTGACAATGTTGCAGCTGACTACAATATCAGCCGCGAAGACCAGGACGCCTTTGCCGCCCGCAGCCAGGCCCGCTGGGCCGCCGCCCATGAGGCTGGTGTCTTTGGCGATGAAATCACCTCTGTCCAGGTGCCACAGCGCAAGGGCGATCCGGTGATTGTCGATACTGACGAACATCCCCGCCCCGGCACCGGTGCAGACAGGTTGGCCAAACTGCGTGGCGTCAACGGCCCAGAGATGACCGTGACCGCCGGCAATGCCAGTGGCGTCAACGACGGTGCTGCGGCCATTCTGCTGGCCAGTGAAGCTGCCGCTGCCAAAAACGGACTAAAGCCGATGGCCCGCATCATTGGCATGGCGGCGGCCGGGGTTGAGCCCCGTATCATGGGCATCGGCCCGGTGCCCGCCACCCGAAAATTGCTGGCCCGCACCGGGCTCACCATTGAGCAGATGGATGTGATAGAATTAAACGAGGCCTTTGCGGCACAGGGGCTGGCCACATTGCGCGAACTTGGCGTTGCCGATGATGCACCCCATGTTAACCCCAACGGCGGCGCCATCGCCATCGGCCACCCGCTGGGCATGTCTGGTGCCCGGTTGGTGCTGACCGCCGCCTATCAATTGCAACGCACCGGTGGGCGCTATGCGCTGTGCACCATGTGTGTCGGCGTTGGACAGGGCACCGCCCTGATCCTGGAACGCGTATAAGGGAGACCTAGATCATGTATGCACAGATGGTTCAATCAACCGGCAAAGATGTCAAAACCACTGCCGAAATGACGCCGGAAGAAGCCGCCTTTCAGGCCCGTATCGACGCCGGTGAGAAAATCGAGCCCAAGGACTGGATGCCGCCGGCCTATCGCAAGACTCTGATCCGTCAAATTGGCCAGCACGCCCATAGCGAAATCGTTGGCCAATTGCCCGAGGGCAACTGGATCACCCGTGCCCCGACGCTAGAGCGCAAGGCGATCCTGCTGGCCAAGGTTCAGGACGAGGCCGGCCATGGCTTGTATCTGTATTGTGCCGCCGAAACGCTGGGCGTGTCGCGGGATGATCTGACCGAAATGCTGCTGGACGGCCGCATGAAATACTCGTCGATCTTCAACTACCCGACCCTGAACTGGTCCGACATCGGTGCTGTGGGCTGGCTGGTCGATGGCGCTGCGATCATCAACCAGGTGCCCCTGCAGCGGACCTCGTTTGGCCCCTATGCCCGCGCCATGGTCCGGGTCTGCAAAGAAGAGAGCTTTCACGCGCGGCAGGGATTTGACGCCATTCGCAAGATGGCCGAAGGCACCCCGGCGCAAAAGAAAATGGCGCAGGATTCAGTCAACCGTCTGTGGTTCCCGGCGCTGATGATGTTTGGCCCTCCTGACAAGGACTCGGTCCACTCGGAACAGTCGATGGCCTGGCGGATCAAGATGAACACCAATGACGAGCTGCGTCAGAAGTTTGTCGACCAAACCGTGCCACAGATCGAATTCCTCGGTCTCGACCTGCCGGATCCCGGCACCAAGTGGAACGAGGAGCGCGGCCATTATGATTACACCGATCCCGACTGGTCGGAGTTCTTTGATGTGATCAAAGGCAACGGCCCTTGCAACGTCGACCGGCTCGCCGCCCGCAACAAGGCATGGGACGACGGCAAATGGGTCCGCGACGGGCTGCTGGCCCACGCCAGAAAGAAAGCCGCTGCCAAGGTTGCAGCCGAATAATCTCTCGAGGAGGAATTGAACATGAAAAACGAATGGCCCCTTTGGGAAGTCTTTATTCGCGGTCAACACGGCATGAGCCACCGCCATGTGGGCAGCCTGCACGCGCCTGACGCGCAAATGGCGATCAAGAACGCCCGCGACGTCTATACCCGTCGCAACGAAGGTCAGTCGATCTGGGTGGTTGAGGCCAACCACATCGCCGCCTCCTCGCCCAGCGACAAAGGCCCGCTGTACGAACCCTCGGAATCCAAGGTCTACCGTCACCCAACCTTCTTTGACATTCCTGACGATATTGGAGCTATGTAATGACCGCCCCAACCACAAGGGACGACGCTTTTTTGCAGTTCCTGCTCAGGATGGGCGACAACACCCTGATCCTGGGCCACCGGGTCAGCGAATGGTGTGGCCATTCCCCGGTTCTGGAGGAAGATATCGCGCTGGCCAATACCGCGCTGGACCTGATCGGTCAGACACAGTTCTGGCTGGGCCTTGCGGGCGAAGTACAGGGCGACGGGAAATCTGCTGATGACATCGCGTTCCTGCGCGACGTCTGGGATTTTCGCAACATTCTGCTGGTCGAGGTGCCAAATGGTGACTTTGGCCGCACCCTGATGCGCCAGTTCCTGTTTGATGCCTGGCATTCGATCCAACTTGGCCGGTTGATGACATCCTCGGACAGCCGGGTTGCCGCCATTGCCGAGAAAACCAGCAAGGAAGTGGCCTACCATCTGGAGCGCTCGGCTGACACTGTTGTTGGTCTGGGCGACGGCACCGAGGAAAGCCACCGCCGCATGCAAGAGGCGCTGGATTATCTGTGGCCCTATGTGGGCGAGATGTTCCAGTCAGATGCCATCGATATGGAAATGGTTGCCGCCGGTGTCGCCCCCGACCCGGCCAGCCTGCGCGACGAATACGATGCCTTGATCGGACGCATTATGGCCACTGCCACGCTGACCATCCCGGACAGCAGCTTTGGCCACAAGGGCGGTCGCACCGGCAAAATGCACACCGAACACCTGGGCCATCTGCTGACCCAGATGCAATGGCTGCAACGCGCCTATCCCGGTGCCAACTGGTAACCGGCCAGCAATTACATCCGGCTTCTTGCAAGAAACCGGGACGGAATTTTCAAAAATTCCGGTGCAAGACGCGACGTTTGGAACCCAAGGATGGCATGGACATGACGCGACCCTCCTCAGAGCAGATCTGGCAATGGCTGGATACCGTACCCGATCCGGAAATTCCGGTGATCTCGCTGGTAGATCTGGGCATCATTCGCGGCGTCGAGTGGAACGGCGATATGCTGACCGTCTCGGTCACGCCAACCTACTCGGGCTGCCCGGCCACCTCGATCATCAACCTCGATATCGAAACCGCGCTGCGCGATCACGGCATCGAAAAACTGGAACTGAAAACCCAGATTTCCCCGGCCTGGACCACCGACTGGCTCAGCGATAAGGGCCGCGCCAGGCTGGAAGACTACGGCATCGCGCCGCCGCAACCCGCAGGCGGGCCCGACCGCTGCCCCAACTGCCGCAGTACCAATCTCACCAAGGTCAGCCAGTTTGGCTCGACCCCCTGCAAGGCTCACTGGCGCTGCCAGGACTGCCTTGAACCTTTTGATTATTTCAAGTGCATCTGAGGAGAGACCCATGGCGCGCTTTCACGACCTGACCGTTACAGAGATTCACAAGACCATCCGCGACGCCGTGGTGGTCACCCTCAAGCCCGTCAATGGCGCGGCTGAGCATTTTGACTTTACCCAGGGCCAGTACCTGACCTTTCGCCGCGACTTTGACGGCGAAGAACTGCGCAGGTCCTACTCGATCTGTGCGGGCAAAGACGAAGGTATATTGCAGGTTGGCATCAAACGCGTTGACGGCGGTGCCTTTTCAACCTGGGCCAATCAGGACCTGAAGGTCGGCGACACTCTGCAGGCGATGCCACCGATGGGCAGCTTCTTCACTCCGGTTGCGGCGGATGCGCACAAACACTACCTCGGCTTTGCCGGCGGATCAGGCGTCACCCCGGTGCTGTCGATCCTGAAGACCACGCTCGCGTCTGAGCCCAACTCGCGCTTCACGCTGGTCTATGCCAACAAGGGGGTGAACACGATCATGTTCCGTGAGGAGCTGGAGGACCTGAAGAACCTCTATATGACCCGCCTCAACGTGATCCACATTCTGGAAAGCGACGCCCAGGAAATCGACCTGTTCACCGGGTTGGTGACAGAAGAGAAATGCGCTTTGTTGTTCCAGCATTGGATCGACATCAAAAACACCGACACCGCCTTTATCTGCGGTCCTGAACCGATGATGCTGGGCATCGCAGCTGCCCTGCGCACCGCCGGGCTGGACGACGCCCAAATCAAGTTCGAACTGTTTGCCAGCGCCCAACCGGGCCGTGCGGCACGCAAGGCGGTCTCAGCTGGTGCCACCAGCAGCGGCAACCTGACCCGCGCCGCCATCACCCTGGACGGCGCCACCCGCACCATCGAGATGGCCAAGGACCTGACCATCCTTGATGCCGCTTTGGGCAATGCTATGGATGTGCCCTATGCCTGCAAGGCCGGGGTCTGTTCGACCTGTCGCTGCAAGGTGATCGAAGGCGAAGTGGAAATGGCTGTCAATCACTCGCTCGAGGATTACGAAGTCGAAAAGGGCTATGTCCTGTCCTGCCAGTCCTATCCGGTGACCGACACCGTGGTGGTAGACTACGATCAATAAAACGTTGGATGGAGAGACCACCATGGCCGATGATATGAGCATTGAAAACTACCTCGCTGCCGGCGGCGTGCTGACCAGCCCCAGCAATGTGCCACCGCGCTACCGCGCTGAGTTGATGAAAATCATGGCGATCTTTGTCGACAGCGAACTGGCCGGTGCGGCTGGCTTTGCCGAGGTGATCAACGCCGGTCCCGGTGTCCGAGAACGGATGGCAGCCGCCAAGATCGTGTATGAAAAGACCGCCAACGCCGATCAAATCCTGACCCTGATGGGAGAGTTTGGCGCCGATACCACACGCTATGCCAACCACCACCCCTGGACCGCACGCCTGCCCCGGGAGGCCGCTGTCACCCAGCATCGCAGCGATCACGACATGCGGCTGGCGGTGTTCAACGCGCCGCTCACCGGCTGGGCAGATGCGGTGGTGATGAACCTGCTGATGGGTCTCGCTGTGGCGGTGCAGCTTGATGAGTTGCAGCAGGTCTCGTACCAGCCCCTGGCCGAGGCTTTTCGCACCATCCTGCCGATCGAGGCACAACATGCCGAACTGGCGGACAAAGGCCTGAGCACCCTGTCCGAACAGCGCCCCGCCGCCGCCTTGCAGGAATTGGTAAACTACTGGTGGCCCCGCGTCGCCGCCAGCTTTGGCACTGAAACTTCGCAGAAATTCGACGGGCTCAGGGCCATGGGGCTGCGTAAGAACAGCAACGCCGCGCTCAAGGCCCGCTGGCAGCAAGCGGCCACCGAGGCGCTGGCAAAACACGGATTGAAGCCCGCGTCCTGAGGTCGGCACCGATGGTCTCCCGCCCGGAACAAGGGCATCAAGGATGCCCGTTCCCGTTGGGCGTGGCGCGCCTGGCGGCGCGCAAACAGTGTGGTGGGTCAGCGGACCCGCGCTTGCAAACCTGTCATTTCATCACCGAAACAAGCGTCGAATCCACGCAGCCATGGCCCATATTTTGTCAAATCGGGTAAGCGCCTTGCAACATCCGCCTCAATCCGGGGGCTGGCCCAATAATCCTCGTTTGAAAGCAGGTTCTCAAGTGGGCTGGAGAAGGGATGATAGGAAGTGCTCAATACCGAGGCCCCAAGGGCTGTGCAGCGGTCCGCAGATTCTGAGCAGTTGCGACGACAAAACTGGGCCAATGGCTGAAGCGATGGTACGTTTATCGTATGGCTGATTGCAATTTCGGCGCCTCGACCACCTTCCCACAAATCGCGGGGAAAGAACTGCACCCAGCTCAGCCTGTCTTCAGCTGTAATGCCGTTTTCAATGTCTGAGGCGTTTATGCTTCTATACTTTCCCGGCAGAATAGAAACACCAGCATAATTCGGTGTCCTGCCTGATGGTATTCTTCTCAGAGAGTCTGCCAATACGATCGCGTCTTTTGGCAGATCCTCAACCGACAGCAAGGCATTACTGGCTTCGTCGGCAAAGCCATTTTGGATGAGCACGTTCGTTGTTCGAAGGCCCAAGGTGATCTCACCAAACGTCAAGAGTGCGATGGCAGGCCCTTCCCGCTCTCTGATGTTTTTGGACTGCAACAAGGCCAAGGCCAATGGCACATCCACCTGCGCCGTCTTCAGCCAGCTTTTACCCGACAATCCACCGGGTTGGCGCAGCAAGGCCACTCTTTCAGCCCGGGGCAGAGAACCGGTAACATGCGCATGAAGATGCGTTTCTTCGGCCACCCGCGCGAGAAATATCTGAGCGGCGCGATTGTCCTGCCGCGCCAGTTCCGCCAACTGGCTCAGCGCCCCCATGTCTTTCCCGTCCAACCAATCTTGCAGGGCAGTCTGAAAGGCAGGGCTATCCTGTCCGGGAATTTCGACCGCACTTGCAGGCAAAGCAAAAGTTAAGAGCAAAGCCACCAGGGCTGGGAAAAGAGGTTTCATCTGAGATCAATCAATCAAGGAATTTTTTATACCCGGAACCACAACTATAACTTTCGGTTGTGTTTAGAAGTGGAACGCAACCCCGAGGCGCATTGCCGCGCCGCCCAAGCATTGTCCTGGCCGATGCCAAATTGCCCGTACGCGCAACAGCCCCCCGAACGCATAACGGTCTGGACGGCTGACCCATTGCTGCCTAGGCTTCCCCAAACCTCATTTCGCCGAGACATCCCATGGCTTCAGACGACATTTATTTTGACAGCAGCTCCAGGGCGGCCAGAAAAGCGATGCATCTCGAAGGCCTTAAAGAAACGTCCCAGCACCGGGATGCGGCAATTCTTTGGCTTCGCAAGAATTACAAACGGCAAATTGGCAAATTGGGACCCCACCAGCTCATCAATCACTTTCAAAATGAGTCGGCGATCATCAACAAGGGGTATTTGACAGAAACACTGGCCCAACACGATCAGCAGCGAACCAAAAACTCACTGGAGATGTCGCAATTTTACCGGGAGAGTTATCGACTGTATGACCCCGCCGAGCGGCAAATGTTTTTCAGCCAGCTGCCCGAGATCGACACAGCTGACAATCTATGGATCTATAAGCCCGGCAACAATTCAAGGGGCCGTGGCATCAAGATCATGTGGCAGTTCGACGAATTGCGGGCGCAATATGCCGCGCTGGGACAGCAGCCGATTACGGCCAAGCGTGATCAGGGAATCATGCAGCGGTACATAAACAACCCGTTGCTGTTGGAGGGGCGAAAATCCGAACTTCGGGTCTACTGGCTTATTGCCAGTCTCGATCCGTTGCTGGTGTTGCTATATCCCGAGGCGACAGTGCGGCTCAACAGCCTGCCCTACAAACTTGACGATTTTGACAATCAACTGGTGCATGTGACCAATGTTTATCAGCAAAAAAACCACCCCGGCTATGATCCGAGCGTGGTTTTGAAATGGAAATTCGAGGACCTGGGGCGCTATTTATCCCAACAGCTTGGAATTACCGATGCAGACTTCCTTCAGGCTAAATTAATTCCGCAAATCCGGCGAATACTTCATACGGTGTCCTTGGCGTCGCGCGAAAGACTGAAACTAAGATATCCAAAACAAGGGGATTGTTTTGCGGTGTTTGGCGCCGATCTGATGCTCGATCAAGACCTAAATCCCTGGCTACTGGAGGTGCAGAAAAGCCCTGGCTTGAGCTTTAGCGACGTGGTGAAACGCGATGTCATCCCGCCAATGCTCGGCGAGGCGGCAAGAATTATGCTGGAAATTCGCAATCGTCGGCGCAACGGTCAGTGCCTCAAAGGCTTACAAAGCGTCGACAAATACCAATGGGTTGTAAATGAGGCCGAGTGAAATCCCGTCATCACCGGATAAAGCCACCTTTTCAACACCCCCTCCCTAGCCAAGGCTGAGCTGAGCCGCCTGGCCAGTCCTTTCGCGCCGCGCTGCAGCCTCAGGCGCAGCCCATAAAAGGTCTGGACGGCTGACCCATTGCTGCCTAGGCTTTGCGCAACCCTATTTCCTTGTTGAGGCACCCTGATGGCGACTGGCAGCAATATCCGCACTTATTTCAATGGCAGTTGGCACGACGGCAACCTGCCGATCATGCGGGCTGCTGATCACGCGGCCTGGCTTGGCTCTTCGGTGTTTGACGGTGCGCGTCTTTTTGATGGGCTGACCCCTGATCTGGACCTGCATTGCGCCCGCATCAATCGCTCGGCCGAGGCCCTGATGCTGACTCCGACCGTTACCGTTAGCGACATGGTGGAGATCGCGCACGAAGGTCTGGCGTCATATGACACTGGTGCCGCAGTCTATATCCGGCCGATGTACTGGGGTATCGACGGCGATGTCACCGCCATCGTTCCCTCGCCCAACGCCACCGGATTTGCGCTGTGTCTGGAGCAAATTCCGATGGCCCCCGCCAGTGCCAGTGCCACCCTGACCCGCACCCGGTTCTGTCGCCCGGTGCTGGACAGCGCGGTGGTCAACGCCAAGGCCGGCTGCCTGTATCCCAACAACGCCCGCATGCTGCGCGAGGCCCAGTCCAAGGGGTTCTCTAACGCGCTGGTGCTGGATCCCCTTGGCAATGTGGCAGAAACCGCCACCGCCAATATCTTTATGGTACGCGACGGAGAGGTGTTTACCCCAATCGCCAATGGCACCTTCCTTAGCGGCATCACCCGCGCCCGCCATATCACCAACCTGCGCGCCAATGGCATCACCGTACACGAGACGGTGCTGGGCTATGCTGATTTCGAGACGGCGGACGAGGTGTTCACCTCTGGCAACATGAGCAAGGTCACCCCGGTCACCGCTTTTGACGATTGCCAGTATCAAATAGGCCCCGTGACAAAACAACTGCGTGAAATGTATTGGGATTGGGCGCGATCGCATGACTGACCTGCGCCAGAGCGCCGTGACCCTTATTATTGGGGGAATCGGAGCTCTGGTGGCGCTTGCCATCGGCATGCCTATGGCCTTGCTGGCCGGCCCAGCCGTGGCGGTTGCGCTTGCAGGCCTTTGCGGGTTTCAGACCGGCATTGCCCCGGCACTGCGAAACGCCGGTTTTCTACTGGTTGGGCTGAGCATCGGATCAATGATTGGCCCGGACAGTATTCAGGCGATGATACGCTGGCCTATTGCCTTTTTCATGCTGGCAATTCTAACACTGATAACGCCGTGGATTGGCCGCTGGTTGATTCCACGCCTGCTGCCCTTTGGTCGCGACGAAGCCTTTCTGGCCTCTGCTCCCGGCCATCTGAGTCTGGTGATTGCGCTGGCAGACAGCCTGTCGCTGTCTTTGACGCGACCAGTGGTGCTGGCGTCGATCCGCCTTATGGTGTTGACGCTGGTGGTCCCGCTGGCGGCGCAGGCTGCCGGGATGGACATTGGGGCAGGCCTGCCACGCGGCTATGGCTCCACTTCCTGGGTCTGGCTTTTGCTACAAATTGCTGCCGCCCTGGCCCTGTCTCCCGTCCTGCACTGGCTCAAGCTGCCAGCCCCGACCCTGCTGGCCGGGATTATGGTGGCGGCCAGCACCCACCTGACCTCAGTCACCACCGGCACCCTGCCAGACTGGCTGGCACAGGGGGCGCTGGTGCTGATGGGAAGCCTGATTGGCACCCGCTTTAGCGGCATGAGTTGGCAGGACCTGCGCCACAGCCTGTTGGCCGGCCTGTCTATTGTTGTCCTGACATCAGGTCTTGCTGTTGCCTTTGCTATTCCAGCCGCCCAGCTTTCCGGGCTGCCGATCATCGATGTATTGCTTGGGTTTGCCCCCGGCGGATTGGAAACCATGATCATTGTGGCGGCCGCAATGGGCGCGGATCCAAGCTTTGTCGCGGCGGCCCATGTGTTCCGTCTGCTGATACTGGCGATCGTACTCACACTTTATGCCACACACATACACCGCAAGGGCAACAAGGAAACTGATGGACAGCGGTCCCCCCCTCGGGCAGATTAAGCAAGATTGTGGAGGACCGAGATGCGCAAATTTCTTGTGGTGCTGGATGACAGCCGCGAATGCCTGAACGCCATGCGCTTTGCCGCCATGCGGGCCGCAAATACCGGTGCGGGTGTCGAAATCCTGTCAATCATTCCCCCGGATGAGTTCAATCACTGGATCGGCGTCGGCGAGATGATCCGTGAGGAGGCCCGCGAACGCATCCATGCGCATTTTGAGGTGTTTGCCAAATGGATGCGAGACCGTCAGGGTGTCGACCCGGTTCTGGTGATCCGCGAAGGCGAACCCCTGCAGGAAATTATCGCCCATATCGAAAGCAATCCTGACATCGGCGTGCTGGTTCTGGGGGCCGGCAATGACCGCAAGGGCCCCGGCCCTCTGGTCAGCCAGCTCAGCCGCTCCTCGGGCAGCCTGCCGATCCCGATAACCGTGGTGCCGGGCGACCTCTCGAAGGAAAAGCTGGAAGCCATCACCTGATCCGCAGCCCGGCATTTGCGCCCCGGAAAGCGTCAGGGGCCTAATTAGAATCGTTCTAATCCTTGACTTGATTGGCTGTCGGGCGCATATCGGTGGCAGCTTTACGGAGACCCGATATGTTCATTCAGACTGAATCCACGCCCAACCCGGCGACGCTGAAATTCCTTCCGGGTCAGACCGTGCTCGAAGTTGGCACCGCCGACTTCCCCTCCTCCGACACCGCCGAAAAGTCACCGCTGGCAACGCGTATCTTCGCCGTGAGCGGTGTTGCCGGAGTGTTCTTTGGCAATGATTTTATTACTGTGACCAAGGCGGAAGCCATCGAGTGGGATCACATCAAGCCGGCCATTCTGGGCGCGGTGATGGAGCATTACCAGTCCGGTCAGCCGGTGATAGCCGAAGACGGCACAGCGCCTGCCTCTGGCCATGCCGAACACAGCGGTGAAGACGCTGAAATCGTCAACCAGATCAAGGAACTGCTCGATAGCCGGGTGCGCCCTGCGGTGGCCCAGGATGGCGGCGACATCACCTTTCACGGCTTTGACCGCGGCGTGGTCTATCTGCACATGCAGGGCGCCTGCGCGGGTTGCCCCTCGTCCACTCTGACCCTGAAAATGGGCATCGAGAACCTGCTGCGCCATTATATCCCCGAAGTGACCGAGGTCCGTCCTGTTGCCGTCTGAGCCACTGATACTGGGGTTTGACACATCGGCCGCGCACTGCGCGGCCGCTTTGCTGCGCGGCGACCAGATCATTGCCCAGCGCATAGAATTGATGACCCGCGGTCAGGCCGAACGCTTGATGCTGCTGCTGCAAGAGATTCTTGCTGAGGGCGGTGCCAGCTGGAGCGATTTGACAGCCATTGGTGTGGGCGTGGGTCCGGGCAATTTCACCGGCATCCGCATCGGCGTCTCTGCCGCTCGCGGGCTGGCGCTGGGGCTTGATATACCCGCCGTCGGCGTCACCGGTTTTGAGGCGCGCCAGATCGATGGTGCCCTACCCGCAATCCCTGCCCCGCGAGATCAGGTCTATGCTGCACTGCCGGATCAGGCACCGCGTCTTATGTCAGCCTCCGAGGCCACTGAGGCCGCCCGCGATGCCGGGCTAACCTTTGCGCCCGAGGCAACCCCGGCAGGAATGGCCGAGGCCATCGCCCGCTGCACCGCGCAGCGGTATGACACCATCACCGCCGCCCCGGCGCCGCTGTATCTGCGCGCCGCCGATGCCGCCCCCTCGCGGGATGTGCCGCCGAAGCTGCTTGATGACTAGCCCGCCGTCCCCGGCGGCTATGGCCACCACCCATGCCGCTGCATTTACCCAGTCCCGGCCCTGGACCGAAGCCGAATTTACGGCGTTGCTGGACAGCCCTTTGACCTTTGCTGTCGGCGATGAGCGCTGTTTCGCGCTGGTGCGGGTGATTGTGGACGAGGCCGAACTGCTGACCATCGCCACCCACCCGGACCACCAGCGGCAGGGATTGGCGCGCGCGGTGATGACATCCTGGCGGCAATTGGCCAGCCAACGCGGCGCAGAAACCGCGTTTCTGGAGGTCGCCGCCGACAATGTCGCGGCCTGCGACCTTTATGCCACTTGCGGCTTCTCCATTTGCGGGAATCGCTCTGGTTATTACCGTCGCCCAAACGGCCCGGCGGTGGACGCCATCGTCATGCGACAGGCCTTCTCAGCCGCCAAATAGCTGTTGACCCAAGGCCAACACCCCGAAATCACACCAAATGGTCAAAAAGCGGTTGACCCCTTGGCCGGGCTACGGCCTTAATCATTGCACCTTTTGAGACACGTCTCTGACTGGGCGGCTGATACAAAATGTCGCCCCAAACAAAAACAACCGGGAGTACCCAAATGACTCTGATGAAATCCCTGATGGGAGCGGCCGCTACGATCGCCCTGACCGCTGGAGCTGCTCTGGCCGATCCGGCCCTCATCTTTGACCTTGGCGGCAAATTCGACAAAAGTTTCAACGAGGCCGCCTTTGCCGGCGCTCAGCGTTGGGCTGAAGAAACCGGCGGTTCATTCCGCGAAGTTGAACTGCAGTCCGAAGCCCAGCGTGAGCAGGCCCTGCGTCGTTTCGCCGAAGCCGGTTCAAACCCCATCGTGATGGCTGGCTTTGCCTTCTCTGACGCCCTGAGCCAGGTCGCACCTGACTACCCAGACACCAAATTCGCCGTTATCGATGTTGACTGGCTCGACATGCCCAACGTACGCGGCATCGGCTTTCAGGAGCACGAAGGGTCGTATCTGGTTGGCATGATGGCTGCTCTGGCCTCCGAATCCGGCACCGTTGGCTTCATTGGCGGCATGGATATCCCGCTGATCCGCAAATTCGCCTGTGGCTATGCCCAGGGCGTCATGGCGGCCAACCCCGACGCCAAGATCATTTCCAACATGACCGGCACCACTCCGGCGGCCTGGAACGACCCGGTTAAGGGCTCCGAGTTGACCAAGGCCCAGATCAGCCAAGGCGCTGATGTGGTCTATGCGGCGGCCGGTGGCACCGGTGTTGGCGTTCTGCAGACCGCCGCCGACGAAGGCATCCTGTCAATCGGCGTCGACAGCAACCAGAACCACCTGCACCCGGGCAAGGTACTGACCTCGATGATGAAGCGCGTGGACAATGCGGTATTTGATGCCTTTACTCAGGGTGAAAACCTTGAAAGCGGCAATTTTCACATGGGTGTCGCCAATGGCGGCGTCGGCTATGCATTGGACGAGCACAACGCCGCCCTGGTCAGCGCTGAAATGCAGACCGCAGTGGATGCCGCATCGGCCAAAATCGCATCAGGTGAGCTGACCGTGCACAACTACATGTCCGACGACAGCTGCCCGGCTCTGAACTTCTAAGCCTGGTCGCAAACAAGTCTACGGGGCCGCGCACCTATGCGCGGCCCTTTTCCCTAGCCGCGCTTGCAAGCCATGTGTTCAGATCCGACTTAGACATCCCCGGCCTGTCCAATGACATCACATGCGCGCAGAAAGAGACATCCCTCGGAACAGGAACTGGTGAATGACCGTTACCCCAGCCATTGAATTAAGAGGCATTTCCAAAGCCTTTGGCCCGGTCCAGGCCAACAAGGACATCTCGATCAGCGTCGCCCCGGGTACCATCCACGGTATCATCGGCGAAAACGGCGCGGGCAAATCAACCCTGATGAGCATCCTGTATGGGTTCTACAAGGCCGATAAGGGCGAGATCTGGATCAACGGCAAGAACACCGTGATCCCCGACAGTCAGGCCGCTATTTCCGCCGGCATCGGCATGGTATTCCAGCACTTCAAACTGGTAGAAAACTTCACCGTGCTCGAGAATATCATCCTCGGAGCCGAGGATGGACGGCTGTTGAAACCGTCGTTGGCCAAGGCCCGCCGCATTCTGAAACAACTGGCCGCTGAATATGAGTTGAACGTCGACCCCGACGCCCGCATTGATGAAATCGGTGTTGGCAAGCAACAGCGGGTCGAAATCCTCAAGGCGTTGTATCGTCAGGCCGACATTCTGATTCTGGACGAGCCCACCGGGGTATTGACCCCGGCTGAGGCAGACCAGCTGTTCCGCATTCTTCACCGGCTGCGCGAAGAAGGCAAAACCATAATCCTGATCACCCACAAGCTGCGCGAGATCATGGAGACCACCGACACCGTCTCTGTCATGCGCCGTGGGGAAATGACCGCCACGGTCAAGACCTCGGAAACCAGCCCGGCCCATCTGGCCGAGCTGATGGTGGGCCGTAAGGTGCTGTTGAAAGTGGATAAGGCTCCGGCCAAGCCGGGGGCTCCGGTGCTGGAGATCGAAAACCTGTCGGTTCGCGACGACGACGGGGTAGAACGTGTCAAAGGCATCAACCTGCAGGTCCGTGCAGGCGAGATCCTGGGCATCGCCGGCGTTGCCGGTAACGGCCAGTCGGAATTGCTCGAGGTGCTGGGCGGCATGCGCAGTGGCAAAGGTTCGATCCGCATGCAGGGCGTCGAGCTGCCGCTCTCCGGGTCCGGATCGCACGGTCAGGCCCGCCGCCGCGCCCATATCGCCCATGTCCCCGAAGACCGCCAGAGCGAAGGTCTGATCATGGACTTCCACGCCTGGGAAAACGTCGCCTTTGGCTATCATCGCGACCCGATCTATCAATCCGGCATATTCATGAACAACGCCGCCCTACTCGCCGATACCGAAGCCAAGATGAAGAAATTCGACGTGCGCCCGCCAGACCCCTGGCTCGCCGCCAAGAATTTCAGCGGTGGCAACCAGCAGAAACTGGTGGTGGCGCGCGAGATTGAGCGCAATCCGGAGCTGCTGCTGATCGGCCAGCCCACCCGCGGCGTCGACATTGGCGCGATTGAGTTCATTCACAAGCAAATCGTCGAGCTGCGCGATCAGGGCAAGGCGATCCTTCTGATCTCGGTCGAGCTGGAAGAAATCCTGTCACTGGCCGACCGTGTGGCGGTGATGTTTGATGGTCACATCATGGGCGAACGCCTGCCGCATGAAACTGACGAAAAAGAACTGGGCCTGTTGATGGCTGGTGTCGCCGGGGAGGCCGCATAAGATGGAAAAGATGCCCAAATGGGCCGATGTGGTGCTGATCCCGCTGATCAGCCTGCTGTTGGCCGCCGCTATTTCCGCGCTGGTGATCCTCGCCATTGGTGAAGATCCCGTTGCAGCCGTCAAACTGATGGTTGATGGCGCGTTGGGGTCGACCTATGGCTGGGGCTATACGCTCTACTATGCCACCAACTTCCTGTTCACCGGGCTGGCGGTTTCCGTCGCCTTTCACGCCCGCATGTTCAACATCGGCGGCGAAGGCCAGGCGATGCTGGGGGGCTTGGGTGCGGCCCTTGTCTGTCTCTATATCCCCTGGCCCCACTGGTCGATGGCTCTGGCCGGCGGCGCTATTGGCGCGGCCATCTTTGGTGCCGCCTGGGCGGCCATTCCGGCCTATCTGCAGGCCAGACGCGGCAGCCACATCGTGATCACCACCATCATGTTCAACTTTATCGCTGCGGCGGTGCTGAACTATGTGCTGGTCAACCTGCTGCGGCCTGCCGGCTCCATGGACCCGGCCACCGCCCGGTTCTCCGATACGGTCCACCTGCCCACCCTGCACGAGCTGCTGGCCCCATTGGGCATCGAATTCTCCAAGGCGGCACCGGCCAATGTCAGCTTCCTGGTCGCCCTCGCCGCCTGCGTCTTTGTCTGGCTGCTGATTTGGCGCACCAAACTGGGCTATGAGATCCGCGCCTATGGCAAATCCGAGCAAGGCGCGCTCTACGCTGGTATCTCACCGTTCAAAATCACCATGATCGCCATGCTGCTCTCCGGCGCACTGGCGGGAATGATGGCCACCAACAACGTCATGGGCGAGGCCGAACGGCTGGTGCTGAACTCCACCGAAGGTGCGGGCTTTATCGGTATCGCAGTGGCCCTGATGGGACGGTCTCATCCCTTTGGCGTCTTCCTTGCGGCGATCCTGTTTGGCTTCCTGTATCAGGGCGGCGCCGAGCTGGCCCTGTGGACCAAGATCCCGCGGGAAATGATCGTAGTGATCCAGGCGCTGGTTATTCTGTTCACTGGCGCGCTGGACAACATGGTCCGGATGCCACTTGAAAAAATCTTTATCGCATTTCGGAAGGGAAAAGCCTGATGGATTTCCTGACACTCATCCAGGTTCTCGACAGCACAGTGCGTCTGGCCACCCCGCTGCTGCTGGCCTGTCTGGCCGGCCTGTTCTCAGAACGGGCAGGCATTTTCGACATCGGCCTTGAGGGCAAGATGCTTGCCTCAGCATTCTTTTCGGCTGCGGTTGCTGCAGTAACTGGCGACGTGTGGCTTGGTTTGCTGGCAGGGATTGCCGCTTCACTGGTGCTCAGCGGCTTGCACGGGCTGGCCTCAATCACCTTTCGTGGCAACCAACTGATCTCCGGCCTGGCGGTGACCATGCTGGCGCAGGGTTTTACCGTGGTGATTGCACAAAGGTGGTTCCAGCAGGGCGGTCGCACGCCATCGTTGATGACCGAAGGCCGCTTTGGCCCCATCACCTTCCCCTTTGCCGAGGCCATAGCAGAGGTGCCGGTGATTGGGCCAATCTACGCCGAGCTGCTCTCCGGTCACTCGATCCTGGTCTACCTGGCCTTTGCCGCCGTGCCCGCCTCCTGGTGGCTGCTCTATCGCACCCGTTTCGGCCTGCGCCTGCGCGCGGTGGGTGAAAACCCCGAGGCGGTGGATACGGCTGGCATCTCGGTGGTTGGCCTGCGCTTTGCCGCGGTGGGCATCTGCGGCGTGCTCTGTGGCCTTGCAGGCGCCTACCTCGCGACGTCACTACAGGCTGGTTTTGTCAAAGACATGACCGCAGGCCGTGGCTATATCGCCCTGGCTGCCCTGATCTTTGCCAAGTGGCGTCCCTGGCATGCCATGGGGGCCTGCCTGTTGTTTGGCCTCCTGCAGGCCGTCGCCCTGCGGTTCCAGAATATCGAGCTGGGCGGCATAACCATCCCGGTTCAGATGATGGACGCGCTGCCCTATATCCTGACGGTGGTGATCCTGGCTGGCTTTGTCGGCAAGGCGATCCCCCCCAAGGCCGGCGGCGAGCCTTATGTAAAAGAACGCTGACGGCCCACAGCCCGCTCTCCTGCATCAACAGCGCCCGGCCCCGTGTCGGGCGCTGTTTTTATTTGCCGCCAGGATCTCCCGCCCGTCGCCGGCCATCTGGGCGATGCCCGCTCCCGTTGGGCGTGGCGCCGGGCTCCGCCCGGCGCCACGCCCAAGTCTGATCAGGGTTTATCGGCCTTGCCGGTGCACCCTGCGGACGCGGGAGCCCACCGAGCAGGGAAATGTACCCGTTTAATAGGTCCAGTTTTCCAATCTCCGCAGCCCTAAGTTCTGCGCAGCGGCATCGGTGGTTGATTTTGGCTATCCGCCCGGTCTAACAAAGATAATGCAAATTTATCTTCCTATCGCCGAAGTCTCGGTCAATGCCTTCCTCTTACTGGGATTAGGTGGCTTGGTTGGGGTTTTATCAGGCATGTTCGGGGTTGGCGGCGGCTTTTTGATGACGCCGCTGCTGTTCTTTATCGGCATACCACCTGCCGTTGCCGTCGCCACCGAGGCGAATCAGATCGTGGCCTCCTCTTTTTCAGGCGTCCTGGCCCATTTTCGAAGGCAAACAGTCGACATCAAGATGGGATTGGTACTGCAGGCCGGCGGTCTGGTTGGGGCGGCCTTGGGTGTTCTGGTCTTCAATTACCTCAAGGCGCAGGGCCAGGTCGATCTTCTGGTCAAACTTTGCTACGTTGTCTTCCTTGGTGTCGTTGGCGGGCTGATGTTCATCGAGAGCCTGAACGCCATCTGGAAATCCAAGAAATCCGGAGGTGCTGCCCCTGCCCGCCGCCAGCGCAACTGGATTCACGCGCTGCCATTCAAGGTCCGGTTTCGCACATCCGGCCTGTATATCTCCGTCATCCCACCTATTCTGGTTGGTATCTGCGTTGGCATCCTTGCCGCCATTATGGGCGTTGGCGGCGGTTTCATCATGGTGCCCGCAATGATCTACATCTTGGGCATGCCCACAAAGGTTGTGATCGGAACCTCGCTGTTCCAGATCATCACCGTGACCGCCTTTACCACCATGCTGCATGCCACCACCAACTATACGGTGGATATTGTACTGGCCGTTCTGCTGCTGATCGGCGGCGTCATCGGTGCCCAGATCGGCACCCGCATTGGCGTCTACATGAAGGCCGAACAATTGCGCATTCTGCTGGCCCTGATGGTGATGATCGTCTGCGGCAAGCTGGCTCTGGACCTGCTGCT
This sequence comes from Parasedimentitalea psychrophila, assembly GCF_030285785.1. Taxonomy (NCBI): domain Bacteria; kingdom Pseudomonadati; phylum Pseudomonadota; class Alphaproteobacteria; order Rhodobacterales; family Paracoccaceae; genus Parasedimentitalea; species Parasedimentitalea psychrophila. The sequence continues at coordinate 956,396 of NZ_CP127247.1, forward strand.
GACCCCCTCCGAGCTGTTCTCGCTTGGCGCCGGCGGAGGACATTGACCATGCGCAATCTACTGCTTGCCACCCTGTTGATGTTTGCCCTGCCCCTGCAGGCCACCGCACAAGAAGAGGTGGTGCTGGGTCTCAGCCAGGACCGTGTTGCCATCACCGCGACTTTTGACGGCTCGGAAATCCTGATCTTTGGCGCGGTAAAGCGGGAAACCCCAATCCCGGACACCGAGCAACTGCAGGTTATCGTGACCGTTTCAGGCCCCGACCAGCCGGTGCTGGTGCGGCGCAAGGAACGCAAGCTGGGCATTTGGGTCAACACAGATTCAGTTCTGGTCGATTCGGCCCCGACCTTCTATGCCGTGGCCACCAGCGCCCCGCTGTCGCAAATTTTGTCCGACATCGAGGATCTGCGCTATCGTATCTCGATCAATCGGGCGATACGCTCAGTTGGGGCCGCGATGCACATTCGTGGCGCTCAGGATTTTGCCAATGCCGTGGTGCGGATCCGCGAAAATGAACAGCTATACTCGGTGCGCGAAAATACCGTTGCGGTCGACCAGCAAACCCTGTTTCGAACCGCCATCGATATGCCTGCCGACCTGACCGAGGGCCGCTATACCGCCCGCATCTTTCTGACCCGCAACGGCAAGGTGGTGTCGCAATATGAAACCCCCATCGACGTGCGCAAGGTGGGGCTGGAGCGGTTTCTCTATGTGATGTCGCGTGAGCAGCCGTTCCTATACGGGCTGATGTCTCTGGCGATTGCCATCGCCGCCGGTTGGGGCGCATCTGCTGCGTTCCGTCTGCTGCGCAATAACTAATCCGGCACACCGATGACCGGGTCCCTGGCCGACTATCTGCCGTCAGGGACCCTCTTGACCCTCAGACTCCAGTTTCAACGCAGCAGCCGGAGCGGCGCGCAAATCGTCCACCCGCAGCGGTGCGCTGGGTTTGGACAATCGGTTGCGGACCACCCAGATCAAACGCTCTTGCGCCCGGGTGATGGCCACATAGGCCAGCCGCTTCCACAGCGGCTGCCCCGCCTCAACCCGGCCCATCCGCGCCGCCACGAATAGATCTGGGGCAAAGACCTGCGTGGTGCCCCATTGCGACCCCTGCGCCTTGTGGATGGTCACCGCCGCGCCATGCAGGAAGGTCGCCCCCATCCGCGCCGCAAAGGGAATAAACGGCTCTTCCTCATCCGGCTTTTCGATTTTCACAATCGAGGCCGCACTGACCTGAGGATCCTCGGCCCCGAGCACGTGCAGCCGTGAAAACCCCGGTTTGCGGCCCGGCCCAAGATAGACCACCTGCGCCCCCTTGATCAGTCCGCGCGCCTCCAGATCCAATCGTTTCTTACGATGTTTCATCGGCAACTCGATGCCATCGCAAATCAGCGGCTCCCCCTCCATCAGCGCATCTTCGGGGGCACCGTGAACCGTACGAAAGGCATTGATCAATTTGATCCGGGTCGCATTGCGCCAGACCAGAACCGGCGAGCGCGCCATCAAATCGACCTCAACCCGTTGCCCCCAGACAACCCGGTCATCGCGCTTCGAGGCCTCCTCGATCATCCGCTCAAAGTCCTGGAACGTCAGTTGCGGATCGGCCAGCGCATGGGCCAGATCCAGAATCGGATTATCCGCATCCTGACGGTGAACGCGGTGCAATTCCAGTTTGCGTTCATCGGGCACAGAGTCAAATATCATCGCCCCGGATTGGTTCACCGGTGCCAGCTGCGCCGGGTCACCAAACAGCACCAGACTGGGAAAGATCTCTTTCAAATCATTGAACTGGCGGTCATCCAGCATTGAGGATTCGTCAACAAAGCCAATATCCAGCGGCTCTTCTCGCCGCTTCCAGCCGGTGATAAAATCTGAACCGCGCAAGCCCGCCGACGCCATGGCGCCCGGAATGGACTTGTTGCGCTGGTAAAACGCCGCAGCCCGCGCCAGCGCCTCTTCGGTCAACCCCTCGATCTCAGGCGGCTCGCCTTTGCCAGCCAGCCACTCGGCCAGCTTTTCATATTCGGGGTCATACATCGGCGTATACAGAATGCGGTGAATGGTGGTGGCCGGCACCCCGCGCAGGCGCAGAACCGACGCCGCCTTGTTGGTCGGAGCCAGAATCGCCAGGGTGCGGCGATCGCCCTTTTTGCGGCTCTCGTAATCGCCTGACACGACCTCAACGCCCGATTGCTCCAGCGCTTTGTACAGTTCAGCCAGCAACAGCGTTTTGCCCGACCCCGCCTTGCCCATCAGCGCCATCACGCCGCTTTCGCCTTTTGGCTGCTGCAACAGGCTGTCATCAAGATCGACCCCTGCCTGGCGCAGCATTTCAGTGACCCTGTCAAAGGCAGCGGCTTGGTCTTCAGAGAACTGGATGGGAGGTACTGTCATCCCCTGACCCTATAGGCGCAGGGCTGGCTTCACCAGAGCCCGCCCTGCGTTTCCAAAGTGTTTTCAAGCGCTCATTGCCATTGGCTGATCGTTGGCTCCGCCAAATGACCGGTCGAACCACATGCGTGACATTTCCGGTGCAATACCAGATTTCTGAGCCACCATATCATAGCTGTCTGGGGTGAACTCCCACAGGCCGACATTGATCTGATCGCGGCCCTCACCCTCACTGCCCAGCACCTCGGGCGAGGAGCCGATGGCGCGGTAGATACGGATCATCCGTCGGTCAAACACCCCAACAAAGTGATCAATATGGAAATTGCGCATAATTTCACCGCCCCCCAGCATCAGGGCACCGGCCACCTTGCTGCTGGCATCGCGCGACAGGCAGAACCGGGTGCATTCCCAGATGAAAGGACTGTAGATCGGCACCCCGCCGGTCAGATGGCCAAAGATGTCATTCACCATCACCCGCCCGGTTGTGGGCAGAAACCGCATCGAGCCGCCATGGCTGCCATCGGCTTGCTCCCAGATGACATAGAGCGGGTTCAGCGCGTCATATTCATCGCGCTCTTCGCCGGAAGAATTAAGGGTGACGTCCCACCCCAACCGGGTTTTGAACTGGTCGGCCCGGTCTACGAACATTGAATGTGCCAGATCGGAAAACTTGTGAAGGTCGTTTGCATAAATGTAACGAAGCATTGCTATCCCCATTTCGTGAAAAGACAGTAAAACCTACGATCAAAATGGTTAACGTATAATTAGTTTTTTGTTAATAAATGGAAACAAATTGTTAAACGACAATTAGCCCTCTGCTCATTGCACGTGCAATAGCATGTGTAGTATTAAGCGCGCCAAGTTTGAACCGGGCGCTTTCGATGTAGACCCGCAGTGTGTGCTCGGAAATCGACAGTGTTTCAGCGACTTGGGCACGGCTGTATCCCATGGCCAGCAAGGTCATGACGTCCACTTCACGCGGCGACAGGGTACGCGATTGTTCCGGCGCTCGGTTGGGTTCAAAATCCAGCGCCTTGCGATTGAAATAATGCGCCAGCAATATTAGATCACGGCTGTATTTTTCGGTGAATTTCTCCCAACTCGCATCATCGCAATTATGACTAACGGAAAACAATGCAAATTGGCCATTGGGGCCGCGAATCGGAATGGAGTATCCCTGATTGCCAACCCCGTGCGCCTGCGCGTCGGCCAGAAATATGCGCGCTGACTTGCTGGACCAGTCCAGCCGTTTCCAGTCCACCGGGTGAAACCGTTGATAGCAGCCGGTGATAACGGGATCCGTGCGCAAGTATTCCTGATCCAGGTAGCGCTGAACCCAGTCATCCGAATACGTCCCGCAGCCGTATTGATCTCCGGCACTGTCCACCCAGTGATAGACGATGTGATCAATTTCAAAGAGATCCCGGACCTTTTCAATGACGTCCTGAATACCCTCAAGAGTACTGGTGGCCTCCAGTATTTTCAGGATCCTGTCCAAGTTGATTCTGTTCGCCATTCTTTTGCGCACCAGCTTTTTCGTCAATCGAAGCCATTTCAGACCTTGCCACTTCAAGCGTTTCGCTCAGGTGGTCAGCCAATGTCCTCATGTCATTTGCCGCAGCATATGACCGCAGGTCAACGAGAACGTCCAGCATCCAGTGCGATTGAATCATAGAAGTGCCTCTTTTCACAAAAACCTCGTTAAATGTGACTAACATACGAACACAATGCCAGAAATTCGCTATTTCTTCCTCCCCCGAAATAGCGAGGGCGAAATCTACAAGCCCCTGAAACCAAAGCCGGGGGTCGCAAAATGGAAAAACCCACGAACCATTGTTAATGATTCGCGGGTCACCGCCCGAGGCGGTTACGGTCGGGAAGCCCCCCCCTTGATAGGATGCAACTAGCCGGCTTCAAGCACGTCTTCGAGGGTCCGCAGACCAGTTGTCGGGGCCTGCACCAGCACCGACATATTGCCCGGCTTATGCTCGTTCCGCAGCATTTTCATATGCGCCTGTGGCAGGTCAGCCCACGCGAACACTTCGGACATGCAGGGATCCAGACGCCGTTCCAGCATCAACTTGTTGGCCGAGGCCGCCTGCTTGAGATGGGCAAAGTGGCTGCCCTGCAGGCGTTTCTGGTGCATCCACATATAGCGCACGTCCAGGGTCAGGTTGAACCCGGTGGTGCCCGCACAGATCACCACCATGCCGCCCTTTTTACAGACAAAGGTGGACACCGGGAATGTCGCTTCACCGGGGTGTTCGAACACGATGTCTACGTTATTGCCCTTGCCGGTGATCTGCCAGATCGCGGCGCCAAACTTACGCGCCTCTTTGAACCAGGTGGCATATTCGGGCGTGTTCACCGTTGGCATCTGGCCCCAGCAGTTAAAATCCTTGCGGTTCAGAACCCCCTTGGCCCCCAGCCCCATGACAAATTCGCGTTTACCTTCATCCGAGATCACCCCAATGGCATTGGCCCCGGCAGTATTGATCAACTGGATGGCATAAGACCCCAGCCCCCCCGAGGCGCCCCAGACCAGCACGTTCTGCCCCGGCTTCAACTCGTGCGGGTGGTGGCCGAACAGCATCCGATAGGCGGTTGCCAGCGTCAGCGTGTAACAGGCACTTTCCTCCCAGGTCAGGTGCTTGGGACGTTGCATCAACTGTTGCGACTGCACCCGGGTGAACTGGCCAAACGATCCATCCGGGGTTTCATATCCCCAGATGCGCTGGCTGGTGGAAAACATCGGATCGCCACCGTTACATTCTTCGTCTTCACCATCATCCTGATTGCAGTGGATAACGACCTCGTCGCCGACCTTCCACTTTTTGACCTTGTCACCAATGGCCCAAACAATGCCTGCGGCGTCGGAACCGGCAATGTGATAGGGCTGCTTATGGCCATCAAAGGGGCTGATCGGCGTCCCCAGGGCGGCCCATACACCATTGTAATTGATGCCGGCGGCCATCACCAGAACCAGCACATCATGGCTGTCCACGCTGGGCACATCGACAACTTCCTGCAACATCGCGCTGTCGGGATCACCGTGGCGCTCTCTGCGGATGGCCCAGGCATACATCTGCTTGGGCACATAGCCCATCGGAGGCATCTCACCCATTTCATACAGGTCTTTTTCGGGTGCCTCATACGACAACACGTCAGGATTGGTGTCCAAAGCCATAACAGCCTCCATTTTGTCTCTTTTCGCCGCAGTGCAGAATCGCGACGCCCCCTACGGAATAAAAACGGTCGAGCAATAAAGCAACCGGATATCTTGATATTTGGTAATTTTATAACCCCGCAAGCGCAGAACTTCACTTAGCACCCGCAGAAACCTCCGTGGGCCGAAGGTCAGAACCCGCTGCCGAATAGAGTTAGCGTAGTCGTTCGAAAGGTCACGCTCACCAGCGCGGCGCCTCTGCAAACCCGGGATCACAGCCAGCCCCCAAAGTACCCGTCACCGGCACCACATATTCATCGGAACGGGCGGGAACCCCGCCTGATAAATAGCACGCCAGCACTTCAAAAACAGGTAATTACCATTCCTTAGGAACAAGAGATTGTTGCCCCACGCATTTTTTTCATACTATTCTGCAAGTATATAACCCACTCGCCCAGCCCATTGGCGCCCTTGCGTTCAATGAAAATGTCATTTTGCAAAGAAAGAATATCATGTTTTCCAGACGACAGCTCGTTACAGCAATGGCCGCCCTGGCCGTCACCGCAACCACCGCGATCCCCGCTTTTGCCCTGGACCGGCGGGTCAGAATTGTAAATGACACCGGCTATGTGCTGGTTGAATTCTATGGCTCAAACAAAGGTTCCACCTCATGGGAGGAAGATATTCTGGGCCCGGATGTGCTGCGCACGGGGCAATCCGTGATGATCGATTTTGACGATGGCACCGGCTATTGCAAATTCGATTTCAAGGCGATCTTCGATGATGGCGACGAGCTGATCCGAAAAGGTGTCAACATCTGCGAGATTGGCTCATATACCTATAATTGACGATCGCGGCTCATCGAACCAGCAGCAAGCGCGCCGACCACTGGTCCGGCGCGCTTTTTGCCGCGCCGTATCAGCTTCGCCGCAACGCAGCGAATTGACAGCGCCACAATATTTCCCGTATCAAGCCAGTGACGAAATAAAATTACCACATCACTTACGAGGCTCCGATGACGCAGAAAGACCGCCCCTGGCTGATCCGCACCTATGCCGGCCACTCGACCGCCAGTGCCTCAAACGCGCTGTACCGCAGCAATCTGGCCAAGGGTCAGACCGGGCTGTCGGTGGCGTTTGATCTGCCAACCCAGACCGGCTACGACAGTGATCACACTCTGGCCCGCGGCGAAGTGGGCAAGGTTGGGGTACCAGTGTGCCACCTCGGTGACATGCGGGCGCTGTTCGAGCAGATCCCACTGGCTCAGATGAACACCTCGATGACCATCAACGCCACCGCCCCCTGGTTGCTGTCGCTCTATATTGCCGTGGCTGAAGAACAGGGCGCCGATGTCCGCAGCCTGCAGGGCACCGTGCAAAATGATCTGATCAAGGAATACCTCAGCCGGGGCACCTATATCTGCCCGCCCAAGCCCAGCCTCAAGATGATCGCCGACGTGGCCGAGTATTGCTATACCAACGTGCCCAAATGGAACCCGATGAACGTCTGTTCCTACCACCTGCAAGAGGCCGGTGCGACACCTGAGCAAGAGCTCGCCTTTGCCTTAGCTACCGGCCAAGCAGTCTTAGATGAGCTCAGGCCAAGAGTCCCCGCCGAGGATTTCCCGGCGCTGGTCGGTCGGATCTCGTTCTTCGTCAATGCCGGCATCCGTTTTGTCACTGAGATGTGCAAAATGCGCGCCTTTGTCGATCTGTGGGATGAGATCTGCGAGACCCGTTATGGCGTCACCGACCCTAAATATCGCCGCTTCCGTTACGGCGTGCAGGTCAACTCGCTGGGGCTGACCGAACAACAACCCGAGAACAACGTCTACCGTATCCTGATTGAGATGCTGGCGGTGACCCTCAGCAAAAAGGCCCGCGCCCGCGCCGTGCAGCTGCCCGCCTGGAACGAGGCCCTCGGCCTGCCGCGGCCCTGGGACCAGCAATGGTCGATGCGGATGCAGCAAATCCTGGCCTATGAAACCGATCTGTTGGAATTTGATGATCTGTTCGAGGGCAACCCGGCAGTTGACCGCAAGGTGGAAGAGCTGAAGACCGGCGCCCGCGCCGAATTGAGCAATCTTGACGGCATGGGCGGTGCTGTGGCCTCGATTGAGTACATGAAATCACGGCTGGTGGATTCAAATGCCGAACGCCTGGGCCGGATTGAACGCAATGAAACCATTGTTGTCGGCGTCAACCGCTGGACCGAGGGCGAAGCCTCGCCGCTGCAAACCGAAGACGGTGGTATCATGGTGGTGGATCCGGCGGTCGAGCAGCAACAGGTGGGCCGCCTGAATGAATGGCGTCGGGATCGCGACACTGGCCAGGTTCAGGCGGCGCTCGCAGCGCTGCGGCAGGCGGCTGCCAGCGGCGACAATATCATGCCCGCCTCTATCGTCGCCGCCAAGGCCGGGGTCACCACCGGCGAATGGGCGCAAGTAATGCGTCAGGTCCACGGCACCTACCGCGGCCCCACCGGGGTGTCGGGCTCGGTGTCCAACAAGACCGAAGGGTTGGAGGACCTGCGCCAGCAAGTTGATGATGTCAGCGACCGGTTGGGCCGTCGGTTGAAACTTCTGGTCGGCAAACCCGGGTTGGATGGCCATTCGAACGGCGCCGAACAGATCGCCTTTCGCGCCCGCGACTGCGGCATGGATATCACCTACGACGGTATCCGTCTTACCCCTGCGGAACTGGTCGCGACAGCGCTGGAGGAGGCGGCCCATGTGGTTGGCCTGTCGATCCTCTCGGGCAGCCATTTGCCACTGGTCCAGGAAACAATGGACCGGATGCGCGACGCCGGCCTGGGGCATATTCCGGTGATCGTAGGGGGAATCATTCCGGATGACGACGCCAGGGCCCTGCGACAAATGGGGGTATCGCGCGTTTATACCCCGAAAGATTTTGAGCTGAATTCAATCATGAGCGAAATTGCAACCCTTGCATCACCCCAAAAAGTTGAAAGTTAATATTAAACAATAGCCATAATCGCCAAAAATGCAAAAAAGATGCTTAAAACCATCTGACAATTGGGCCAAAAGCAGTTACGCGCTAATTGGATAGCGTAGGTACTAAAAACTGGAGACTAAAATGACCCTCAACCTTGCGGAAATGTCGCGTAAAGATCTTCTGCAACTCAAGACGGATGTTGATGAGGCGCTGAAGTCAGCCGAACAACGTGAACGTCTCGAGGCGCTTAAGGCAGCCGAGCAAGCCGCCGCACAATTCGGTTTTTCGCTTGAGGAAATTGCCAATGGCGGCCGTTCAATCGGCAAACGCTCAAAGGCAGCTCCTAAATACAGAAATCCGGCAAACCCTGAAGAAACCTGGACTGGCCGCGGTCGCAAACCGCATTGGATCCACACGGCCTTGACATCCGGCGCTGATATCTCTGATCTGGAAATCTGATCCAGAAACGGAGAGCGCTTTAATGACCATTCATATTGGTGCCGCAAAAGAAGACATTGCGGAAACCGTCCTTTTGCCAGGCGATCCCTATCGCGCCAAATGGGCGGCCGAAACATTTCTTCAGGACGTGCGCCTGGTCAATGAGGTCCGTGGCATGCTCGGGTTCACCGGCACCTGGAAGGGACATCGCGTCACCATCCAGGGCAGCGGCATGGGGATGCCCTCGCTGTCGATCTACGTCAACGAGCTGATCCGCGATTTTGGTGCCCAAACATTGATCCGCATCGGATCCTGTGGCGGCATGCAGGATCAGGTCAAGCTGCGCGACGTTATCGTGGCAATGACTGCCAGCAGTCTCAGCACCCCATCGCGCGGCATTTTCAAGGAGCTCAACTTTGCGCCCTGTGCCGACTGGAGCCTGCTGCGCGCAGCGGTGCAAGCCGCCGAGGCCAAAGGCACGACAACCCATGTTGGCGGGATCTACTCATCGGATGTGTTCTACGACGAACGCCCTGATCTGAATGAACAGATGGTACGCCACGGCATCCTGGGCGTCGAGATGGAAGCCGCCGAGCTGTATAATCTGGCGGCCCGACATGGACGCCGGGCTTTGGCAGTACTCACGGTTTCGGACCACCTGATAACCGGCGAGTCGCTGCCATCTGACCAACGCGAGCGGAGCTTTGGCGACATGGTGGAAATTGCCCTCGCGGCTGCCTTTTCCTAACCCTTCGCTGCGCATGTTTTCCCATTGGGTCAGCACGTCGCAGCAGACAGACCCTTAGCCCGTGCCGGAGACCCCTCCGGCACGGGCTTTTTTGTCAGCGATGAGATCAGCGGCCCGCAAAACCCTCATCCCGCGGCCAATCCGGAGCGGCTAGCGCCCGTGGCTGCCGTCATAAGTGTTGACCTGCGGAGCGACCCAGCCCTCCAATGCGTCAGCCGCCGGCGCAAACACTTCGACCAGCAGCGGGTGGCAGGCGGCGGCATCACTGGAATGTTCGGCGCTACAATCGCCACCCGGGCAGGCGCTGAGCGCCCCCAGCAGGTCAGTCTCGGCAAAGAATTCCAGATAATCACCGGGGCGCACCGGCGAGGCCTTCATGAAATATTGCCCGGTGTCTCGGCTAAAGCCAGTGCACATAAAGACATTCAACACGTCATGCACATGCGGTTCGGCCTCAGCCAGAGACAGGTCCAAATGATCCGCCAACGCCCGGGTCAGGTTGGAATGGCAACAGTGATGATATTGGCTGCCGGCCAGCAGATTGCCGGTATAGGGGTCACAGCGGGTGCCGATCACATCATGAACCGAGCCACCGTATTCATCGATACCATACCAGCCCAGCGTATCATCGGTGAGTGTCGCCATCGGGCGCAGGTAGGGAAAACTGCTCCACATCCGTTCTCCGGTCGTGATATGTGACCCATGCAGCGCCCGCGTCTTGCCGGAATAAAACCGCTCACCCAGATCATTGCGGTTCCACAGGTTCAAATCACCCACCTGCGCCCCCTCAACCGAACTGATGCGGAAAAAATGACCGGCCGACACCTCAAAACACGCCGCATCACGCGCCGGGATCAGCACCTCGTCCAGCTTGACCGCGCTGGCCCGCGCCCGGCGATACAGCGCCAGATCCACCGGCGGCAGACTGTCATTCGGGTAGCAGATCACCGGCGCCACAGCCCGGCGCGCCGCCGCATCCTCAGGCGCCTTCACCAAAAGATCCACAGCGGTCTCAGAGGTCATCTCGGGGGCAGAATTACACATATCTCGGGCTCCATCTTGGTCGCCCTATCAACGCCCGCTGGCCCGGCTTGCGCAAGCCCAATTAGCGCAACCCCGGCGGCTTTCTCGACACTCGCCAACCGGATCAGCGGCTCCCGCGGCCGCCAGCCCGGCCGGCCAATGCCGACAGGCTTGCGGTCTTGGGCGTGGCGCCGCGCTTTGCGCGGCGCCACGCCCAACCAGAGGCAGGTGTCGAAGAGACCAACGATGGGCGGGAGGCCATCTGGTTGTTTGCTTTGCAAGTGGGGCCAAGCCTCGGTGCCGATAGCAGCAGCTGTCCTGATGACATCAGCCTGCCGCCACGCCTGGGACGGTGACCCGCGCGCAGAATCCGGTCTCTGGAGTGCCAAATTCTCAGGCCCACTCAGGCCGCAGAGTAATACGGCACTATTGGGCTTTCCGTCAGATCATATTCCGCCTGTGCAGCCGCCTGTGCGGCGACAGGTTCAGGTGTGTAATATGCCCAGGCCTGCTCCAGGTGCTTCAACGCGTCCTGCGCCTGCCTGTTCGGCAATCTGGTAACTTTCTGCATCGTTTCTCTCCCGACAGGAAATGGATGGTCGCGCGTGCAGAGAACATAGGCGCATCCGGCAGCGGGAACACCGGATGATCATGCCGTGTCGCCATGCAGAGACAGCATGGCTCTTGTTGACCCTGTGGCAGCACCACCAACGCAAAACGCCGCCCCTATGCGGGGCGGCGCTTCACCTTCGAATTGATCCGGACTACAGCGTCCGTTCGACCATCATCTTCTTGATGCTGGATATCGCCTCAGCCGGGTTCAGACCCTTGGGGCAGGTATTGGTACAGTTCATGATGGTGTGGCAACGGTACAGCTTGAAGGGATCCTCCAGCTCGTCCAGACGCTCTCCCGTCGCCTCATCGCGGCTGTCGATGATCCAGCGATAGGCGTGCAGCAGCGCGGCGGGGCCCAGGTAGCGATCACTGTTCCACCAGTAGCTGGGGCAGGAGGTCGAGCAGCAGGCACACATCACGCATTCATACAGACCGTCCAGCTTCTTGCGGTCCTCGATGGTCTGTTTCCATTCCTTGGCCGGACTGTTGGTCTTGGTCTCCAGCCAGGGCATGATGCTGGCGTGCTGAGCATAGAAATGGGTCAGGTCCGGGATCAGGTCACGCACCACCGACATATGCGGCAGCGGGTAGATTTTCACATCGCCCTTGATCTCATCCATGCCGTAGATACAGGCCAGAGTGTTGATGCCATCAACGTTCATCGCGCAGGAGCCACAGATGCCCTCGCGGCAGGACCGGCGGAACGACAGCGTCGGATCGATCTCGTTCTTGATCTTGATCAGCGCGTCCAGCACCATCGGACCACAGGTGTCCATATCCAGGAAATAGGTGTCTACCCGGGGATTCTTGCCGTCATCCGGGGTCCAGCGATAGATCCGGAACTTGCGAATATTGCTGGAGCCGCTGGGTTTCGGCCAGGTCTTTCCCGTGGTGATCTTCGAGTTCTTCGGGAGTGCGAATTCGACCATGATGTGTCTCCTTGCTTAGCCACCTACCAACAGAGCCGTTGCCGCGCCCTGCTGACAGATGTTCATTTTTTCCGATGCCCGCGCCAGAGTACTGGCGATTCCGGGCGCGTAATTTTCACCCGCGTTTCCGCAGGCAATGTGTTTTTCCAAAGCTGAATCGCAGACAGGGGCACTCACGCCGCTCACGACGATCCCCCCTCAGGCGCGGCATTCACCCCGGCAATCCGGGCCAGCAGTGCCGCATCCCGCGGAAACAGCCGTTCCAGCCGACCGGTCAGCTTGGGGTCATGCGCCGCCAGGTTGAGCACCGCCGCAAATTCCGGGTCCTCAGCCATTTTCTGCCACCGACGGCTGGTCTCCAGCTCGTCGGCACTATTGGCCTGCTTCTGAAACGACGAGCCGCCGCCATAGCGTTGCACGGGTCCCAAACTGTTGTCGCGCACAGGCAGCTCCAGCTGCCCCAGGATCATCGCGCGGTATTTTTCGCTGCGCACCCAATCGTCGTAACAGATGCAGGTAAAGCCCAGCTCATCGGCCTCTTCCACCTGTCGCAGCAACACCCCGTAATAGTCGATGGCCTGCAACAGGATCGCATTGCGGCGCAGCAGGCTGTAGGACTCATTGCCCTGCATCTTTTTCAGCAAGGACGCGGCCCAGTTCAGAAAGCTGCGGTAGATCAGCACGTCGCCGGTCAGCAGCGTTTCGTCAAACGGCCCCGAGACCGCGCGCAGTGGCGCGAACATCGCCGGTGTTACGTCCTCATAGGAGATCAGCAACAAAGCGCCCTGTTCTGCGCGCCCGGAAACCGAGGCCAGATTCTTGCGCGCCTTGCGGTGCGACGCAAGGGTGCCGTCCACCTCAATCGAGCGAAAACTCTTGAACGGATCGGTGTTCGGCTTGCAATTGTTGAGAAACACCGAGTGCCCCGAGGGCGCGTTGCGTTGCAGCCAATTGGCAATGGCATGGTTTCCCGACCGGCGCATGCCAAACATCCGCAGCGCCTGCCCCGGAACCAGACCCAGACGGGTCCACTCCCTGGGCGGGCCGCCACCCAATTGGCGATCCACCGCACTCATCGTCTGACCTCGGGGATAAAACCGCCGCCGATAGCGGTCCAACCCGCACAGGCAGGCAATGACCGGAGCGCCAAGTCTCCCGTCAGTACCACTGTTTTATCCCTCAAAACCATCCGGCAGCGACCTCAGAAAGTCCGCGCTTTTGGCGCGACCTTGTTCAGGCTGATGCCGCCGTCTGCTTCGGTTGTCAGCGGCTTGACCACCACCGGACGGTGGCTCAGATCTACCTTAGCGCCATCAACCCGGGAGATTGTATGCACCCGCCAGTTCTTGTCGTCCCGCTCCGAGAAATCCTCATGCGCATGCGCACCCCGGCTTTCCTTGCGCGCTTCGGCACCGTGGATGGTGGCCAGCGCGTTGGGCATCAGGTTGGCCAGCTCCAGCGTCTCCATCAGATCCGAGTTCCACACCAGCGAGCGGTCGGTGACCTTGAGGTCATCCATCTTACCGGCGATCGCTGTCATCTTCTCGACACCCTCGGTGAGGGTCTTTGAGGTCCGGAACACCGCCGCATCAGACTGCATGGTTTTCTGCATTTCCAACCGCAGCTCGGCAGTGCCGACGTTGCCCTTCGCGTGGCGCAGCCCGTCAAAGCGGTCAAACGCAGCGTCGATTCCAGCCTGGTTCAGCACCGGATTGGGCGCCTCGGCATCGACAACCTTGCCGGCCCGAATGGCCGCAGCCCGGCCAAACACCACCAGATCGATCAGTGAGTTGGAGCCCAGACGGTTGGCGCCATGCACCGAGGCACAGCCCGCCTCGCCCACGGCCATCAGGCCGGGCACCACCGCATTCGAATCCTTGGCAGTGGGGTTCATCACTTCACCCCAGTAGTTGGTCGGAATGCCACCCATGTTGTAATGCACAGTCGGGATCACCGGGATCGGCTCTTTGGTCAGATCAACACCGGCAAAGATCTTGGCGCTCTCGGAAATCCCCGGCAACCGTTCAGCCAGCGCCTCGGCTGGCAGGTGGCTGAGGTTCAGGTGGATGTGATCGCCATCCTTGCCCACGCCGCGGCCTTCGCGGATTTCCATCGTCATTGAGCGCGAAACATAATCGCGGGGCGCAAGGTCTTTGTACTGGGGCGCATAGCGCTCCATGAACCGCTCCCCTTCCGAGTTGGTCAGATAGCCGCCTTCGCCGCGCGCGCCCTCGGTGATCAGACAGCCCGAGCCGTAGATGCCGGTGGGGTGGAACTGAACAAATTCCATATCCTGCAACGCCAGGCCAGCCCGCGCCACCATGCCTCCACCGTCACCGGTACAGGTATGCGCCGAGGTGGCCGAGAAATAGGCGCGGCCATAGCCTCCGGTGGCCAGCACAACCATCTTGGCGTTGAACACATGCATGGTGCCGTCGTCCAGCTTCCAGCAGACAACGCCCTGACACTGTCCGTCCTCGGACATGATCAGGTCGATGGCGAAATACTCGACATAGAATTCAGCGTTGTTCTTCAGCGACTGACCATACAGCGTGTGCAGGATCGCGTGCCCGGTGCGGTCCGCCGCAGCACAGGTCCGCTGCACCGCAGGGCCATCGCCAAATTCGGTGGTGTGACCGCCAAAGGGGCGCTGATAGATCTTGCCCTCTTCGGTGCGCGAGAACGGCACCCCGTAGTGCTCCAGCTCATAGACCGCCTTGGGCGCTTCGCGCACCATATATTCCTGCGCGTCCATGTCGCCCAGCCAGTCCGAGCCCTTGACGGTGTCATACATATGCCACTGCCAGTTGTCGGGGCCCATGTTGGACAGCGAGGCGGCAATGCCACCCTGCGCCGCAACCGTGTGTGAGCGGGTCGGGAACACTTTGGTCACGCAGGCGGTGCGCAATCCCTGTTCAGCCATACCCAGCGTCGCCCGCAGACCAGCACCACCGGCGCCAACCACAACAACGTCATACTCATGCGTTTCATATTCGTAAGAAGCCATGTCTTATTCCCTCACAGCGCGATTTTGGCGAGGGCAAAAAGCCCGGTGGCGATGGTGGCGTAGCTCAGGCCGATCACCAACATGATCAGCGCTCGGCGCATCGAGCCGCGCGCATAATCTTCGATCATCATCTGCGCGCCCTTGTTGAAATGCAGAACAGCCACAAAAAGTGTCATCCCGGTCAGCAGCGCCGGAAAGGGGCGAGCAAATGTGGCCAGCACCTCTTCATGGCTGCCGCCGATCGCAGAGCCCAGAATGTATAGGAGCGTCGGCACCATAAAGGCCAGCGCCACGGCGCTCACCTGCATATACCAGTGATGGGCTGTGCCGGTTCCCGAGGCCCCATTGCCCTCGGCCCGCTTGCGGGCTGTCAGATAGCGCATGTTCGCCTCCTTATACCAAAAACAGGGTGATGACGGTCAGAACAACTGAGCCGATGATGATACCCCAGCCCAGCTTGTTGGCGGTGGGAATATCGAGCCCATGCCCGGCATCAAAATACAGATGCCGCAGACCCGCCAGATAGTGGTACCAGATGCCCCACAGTGCCAGCGTCATCACCAGATTGCCCAGCCAGGAGGTCAACAGACCATTCACCACATCAAAATACGCAGGCGATGTCGCCGCCGCAAGCAGCCACCAGACGATCAGCAGAATCGCAAAGATCAAAGCGTTGCCGGTGATCCGCGTGAGGATCGAAGTGATCGAGCTCAGCTGCGGGCGATAAATACTCAAATGAGGCGATAGCGGGCGATTACCCCGATTGACATCGGCCATGGTGGCTCCTCTTCGGTTGGCTGACGGTGTTTTAGCGGATTTTTAGCGACTGTCACCCAAACGAATGGTAAATAATCGTGGTATTTTGCCTGTTGGCGCTAAAAAATCACAGTTGTGATCACAGCATTCGGGCTTGTGATCACAAATTCTCAAGTTAGAGAAGTTTTGCAGACTCAATCCCCTTGCCGCAAATCACTGCACGTCACGCACTGCGCAGTCTGCCGCGCCACCTCCCGCAGCAGCTTCATGCGGATGCGCGCAGGGTAATCCGCAAAGCCCCCGGCGGTGGCCACAAAAGCCCCCTCGCCGTGGATCACATTTTCATAGAAATAGCTGGTCAGATCGGCATCGCTCTGCTCGATGGCCAAGGCATTCACTGTCACCCGCGCCTGAACCAACGCATCATACAGTTCACGCGGCGCCACCCCTTCGTTAGAGGTGCCATCCCCGGACAGATCAATCACCCGCCGCCTACAGTCCGGCACCCTATCAAACTGCGCCACCGCCAGTACCAGCGCTTGGCCGATGGCCGTCGAATAATTGCGCCAGGGCCGCTCCAGCCGCTCGATGCGATCCGCCAATTTCTCTGTGGCGGCAAAATCACCCATCTCGACCCAGGCAATGCTGACTTCTTGACGGGTTGAGCCCGACCACTGGATCACCATAACCTGCGCCTTGCCCCGCACCAAGGCCTCGGCGACCACCCCATCGCGCAGGCCGGCCGCCAGCCCCTCCATCTGAATGCGGTATTCCTCAGCATCCACCGAGCCGGACACATCCACCGCCAGCACCAAAGCCAGATCGCAGGCCAAACCACCGACCGGCGCCCCAATCAGAACCGATAAAATCACAGAACGCAGAAACGACATGCTCGTAACTTAACAAGCAAGGCGCAAAAAACGGATCACTTTTTCGCCATTCGCCGCCCAGCGCCCAGGATCCGCCCTTCATCTGGCCAAAAATATCCCGGGGGTCTGGGGGCAGCGCCCCCAGCCATCACCGCCGCCGCCCGGATCAAAGTGGCATCAAGGCCCAGTAATCCAGATCCAGCAGCACCCCCGGCAGGTATTTGCCATCCTCGCCCTTCAGCGCAAACGGCGCCGCGCCGCTGGTTGCAACCAACCGCAACCGAATGGCACCAACCCCGGGCGCCGAGGTCTCAGCCTTGTCCAACACCTCAGACCAGGCCCGCACCGTCATTCCCGACACACAGGGGTTGGCATGGGCGCCGCCATTCAACCCGACAATCATCTGCGCATTGGCCAGCCCGTTGAACGACAGCGCCCGCGCCAATGAGATCACATGGCCGCCGTAAATCAACCGCGTGCCGTCTGGCCGGGCGGTGGCGTCAAAATGCACCTTGGCGGTGTTCTGCCACAGCCGCGTCGCCAACATGTGCTCGGCCTCCTCAATGGTGACCCCATCCACATGGTCGATCTTCTCGCCGACCTGGTAATCACCCCAGCGATGCGGCTCGCCCGCCAGGTTGAAATCGTAGTTGGAAAAATCCAGCCCCGCCGGGATCACCAGTTGATCCGCGCGCAGCACCTTAGCCAGATCCGGGATCACCGTCACCGGCGCCGAAGCCTCCACGTCCCTCTTGCGCAGCATCACCCAGCGCACATACTCCAGCACACAGTCATCGCGCTGGTTAAAGCCGCGGCTGCGCACCCAAACCACGCCAGTTTTACCGTTTGAGTTCTGCTTGACGCCAATCACCTCGGACACCGCCCGCAGCGTATCACCGGGATAAACCGGCAGTAGCCAACGGCCTTCACCGTAACCTAGGTTAGCCACCGCATTCAGCGACACATCGGGCACTGTCTTGCCAAACACCAGGTGAAACGCCGCCCAATCGTCCAGCGGTGACTTGGGCAGACCAGACCGGCGGGCAAACTCATCCGAGGAATACAGCGCATGGCGGGACGGATACAGCGCATGATACAGCGCCCGCTCGCCCCCCGACACCGTGCGCGGCACCGCGTGCTGCAACACATCGCCCACCGCGTAATCCTCAAAAAATCGTCCTGAGTTTGTTTTCGCCGGACTGGTCTTGGTCATTTTAGCGTTTCCAATTCAACTGGATATAAGTGTTCATCCACCCCGGAGAGGCCGCGTTTGATTGTCACGACGCCTTCGCCGGGGTGGGTGAATTCATCAATACTGGAAACGCTCTAATGCGCGCCCAGTTTGGTGTCGGGCGTATAGGTGCCCTCGACCTCTTTCACCACCGACTGGCCACAGCGCATGACGCCCTTGACCGGATCAAAGGCTTCGGTGGGGCTGCCATACAGCTCCCACCCTTTGTTCAGCGCATCCGTGACCTTATGACAAAAGGCCGAGGTGTCGTCCTCGCTGAGGAACCGATAGAGTTTCATAGTGTTTTATCCAACAAAGGGGGAAGGCCCGACAAGCCCGTGAACATAGCCGATAACAGCCAGCAAAAGGACCGAGACGCCGAGGAACATTGCGTCCTTGGCGATGGTGCCCTTGGGATTTGGCGTCCAGTTTGGCTCGGACCGGTTGATCACGATCATCTGGATCACGCCCCAGGCCAGCAGCCCACCAAACAGAATGATCGACGCCAGATCACCGTTGACCAGCAAATGCGCCGCCGCCCAGAGTTTGAAACCAATAAGCATCGGATGCCGCATCTTGTAGAAAATCGCGCCCTTGCTGGGGCCGGGACTGGTGAAATACAGCGCAATCAGCACGGCCAGATTGTTGATGTGCCTCAGAAACGGCGCCGGCTCCCAGATGGCAATAAATTCCATGCTGCGATAGCCCAGCACCATCAGCACAATCGAGCCGACCAAGGCCAGCGCCACCAGCCCCTTGCCCTTGTCGCCCATCGATGCGCGCATGTCCGGCGCCACCCGTTTGAACAGATGTGCTGCAATCCACAGCAGGATGCCTAAGACCAGTAATGTCATGTCAGTTTCCTCATGATGTTAACTTGGTTAACGCCTAGAGCGAAACTGCGGCGATTGCATCCGCTTTTGCGATAATCTCGCGGGCGGTAACCACATGCAGGTTTTCCACGATTTTGCCATCAACCACGGCAACCCCCTGCCCTGCGGCCTCGGCCTCGTCGAAGGCTGCGATCTGACGCCGGGCCAGATCCATCTCATCCTCGGATGGCGCAAAGGCGGTATTGGCGACATCCACCTGCGCCGGATGGATCAGGGTCTTGCCGTCGAACCCCATGTCACGGCCCTGGCGGCATTCCTCGGCCAGCCCTTCGGCGTCCTTGAAGGCATTATAGACACCATCAACGATCACCAGCCCTTCGGCCTTGGCGGCCAGCAGACACAGGCCCAGCCCGGCCATCAGCGGCATGCGATCCACCCGGAACCGGGTCTGCAACTCCTTGGCCAGATCATTGGTACCCATGACCATGCCCTGCAATTTAGGATGCCTGGCGATCTCGGCCGCGTTCAGCATACCGCGCGGCGTTTCCATCATCGCCCAGATCGGCAAGTCGCCGGTGATCTCGGCCAGGGCATCCAGATCCGCCAGCGACGACACCTTGGGCAGCAACACCGCATCGCAATCCATTTGCGCCACAGCCCTGGCATCCGCGACCCCCCATTTGGTATCAAACCCATTGATGCGAACAATCCGCATCCGGGCGCCGTATCCACCCTGCTGCAACTGCTGTGCCAGCACCTCCCGCGCCGAGACCTTCTCACTGGCCGACACCGCATCCTCAAGATCAAAGATCACCGCATCCACCGGCAATCCCCTGGCCTTGTCCAAAGCCCGCGGCTTGGAACCGGGAATATACAGCACCGAACGAAAGGGGCGCGCGCGCATGTCCATCTTGTCTCTCCAGGTTTTAAAGTTGCCAAATCGATAGGGATTCGGTCATAAAATTACAAGATATATATTCTGCATCGCAGCATCGCATTTTTATTATTCAAGGTTCTCAATGGATAACGCCATAAGAATAAGGGCAAGAACGCAGTATTAAGAATATATCAGCACCTAATTGGCATAGTGTCTCAATCGAACCCATTACCTTCCAGCCAGAACGGCGCAGATCGTGGTTTAGAACAGCTAAAGGTTCGGTAAACGTCAGAAACCGGCTCGCTACGGAACTATCGAGGGTAGTGCGTGATCAAGTTAGCGTAGTACAGGCCGCTCCGGAAAAAGGGTAAAACCCATGATCAAGTCAATACTCAAACTGACTATGAGCTTAGGTTTCATAGCATTGGCACCTCAGCAGGCATCCGCTGAACAAAACAGAAACTGCGCCCCCCGTGAGGCCGTCGTAGAGCGTCTGGCCAGCACCTATGGTGAAAGCCGACAGAGCATCGGACTGGGCGAACGGGGTATGGTCATCGAAACCTTTGCCTCGGCAGATACCGGCACCTGGACCATCACCGTCACCACCCCCAATGGCTTGACCTGCCTGGTGGCGTCAGGGCAGTCCTGGGAGGAACTGGCCGAGGCATTGCCGCCCCAGGGCAACGACGCTTAGAATACCCGGCTCACAACGGGATCTGGTTTTTGGGGGTATCGGCCCCCAAAAACCACCGCTGCAACCCAGACCATCACAATCGGCACGGGAATCGACAGGAATGCACAACCGCGCCTGCCCCGAATTCTCGCTCAATTTCCCGCCTGAATGCGCCGCCACCTCGCTTGAATGCGCCGCCACAACACTTCCTGTGATCACAAATCGGAAAAACATTATCGCGCCTGTCGGCATTTCCCACGGGCCCTAACCCCCTAGTTTACAAGTTCTTTAGCGTTATCAGCCACAAACCGGTCAGGTTGCTGCGGCGCCGCGCTGCAGCGCAGAACTCTTGCACGACAGCGCGGAACCCCGTAGGCAACCGGCAATTTCAACCGGACCGGAGACATATTCCCATGGCCAGACCCAAAATCGCCCTCATCGGCGCAGGTCAGATTGGTGGCACCCTAGCCCATCTCGCCGCAATGAAAGAACTCGGCGACGTCGTTCTTTTCGACATTGCCGAAGGCACCCCGGAAGGCAAAGCGCTCGACATCTCGCAGTCCGGCCCCTCCGAAGGCTTTGACGCCACGCTGAAGGGCACCCAGTCCTACGCCGATATTGCTGGCGCCGATGTCTGCATCGTCACCGCCGGTGTACCGCGCAAACCCGGCATGAGCCGCGATGATCTGCTCGGCATCAACCTGAAAGTGATGAAATCGGTTGGCGAAGGCATCCGCGATCACGCGCCAGACGCCTTTGTGATCTGCATCACCAACCCGCTAGACGCCATGGTTTGGGCGCTGCGCGAATTCTCGGGCCTGCCCCACGCCAAGGTCTGCGGCATGGCTGGCATTCTCGACTCGGCGCGCTTCCGCCACTTCCTGGCGGACGAGTTCAACGTGTCGATGAAAGACGTCACCGCCTTTGTGCTGGGCGGCCACGGCGACACCATGGTGCCACTGACCCGCTACTCTACCGTTGGCGGCATTCCACTGCCCGATCTGGTATCGATGGGCTGGACCACCCAGGAAAAACTGGACGCAATCGTTCAGCGCACCCGGGATGGCGGCGCCGAAATCGTTGGCCTGCTGAAAACCGGTTCGGCATTTTATGCGCCCGCCACCAGCGCCATCGAAATGGCCGAGGCCTATCTGAAAGACCAGAAACGCGTGCTGCCCTGCGCCGCTTACGTTGATGGCGCTCTGGGCCTGAACGGCATGTATGTTGGCGTTCCCACCGTGATCGGTGCCGGCGGCATCGAACGTGTGATCGACATCCAGATGGCCCCTGACGAGCAGGCAATGTTCGACAATTCAGTCAATGCCGTCAAAGGCTTGGTCGATGCCTGCAAGGCTATCGACGGCTCGCTGTCCTAACCCGTCAACCTGTCTACAGACCTCGGGCACGCCAGATCAATGGCGTGCCCTTTTGTTTGCAGATCAATCTGGGCTTACAGTCCTGATTTCTGCGGCACCTTACCCGCAGCATTGCCGCCTGTGCACGGACAACACCACCATAGCAGCCATAAGGTGGCGGCCCTGTGAAAAGCTGGCATCTGATACGCTGCCAACCGGTGGATACGCGACATGCTCCCCCTCTTTGCAGCGGTTCTGACCCGGGCGCGAAGACCCTCCCGGCGCAGGGATGTCGCGTTTAACCAAAAAGTGGCGAAAACCGACAGCGGCACCGTAAACGAATCACTTTTGCAGATGATGCATTAATTTGTGATCACACGCTCAAAAGCTGTGATCACAAATTCCAAAAATCTTAGCTATTTCGCTGCCTCCTGTAAAATAACCCTTTAACCAAAGGGGCTATCACAGCGTATAAACACCACAATCGCAGTCAGACGGGACAGTTTCAAATGAACATCCACGAATACCAGGCCAAGGCCCTTCTTCGCAGCTATGGTGCCCCAATTTCAGACGGGCGCGTTGTACTGAAAGCAGAAGACGCCAAAACCGCCGCAGGCGAAATGGACGGCCCGCTTTGGGTGGTCAAAGCACAGATCCACGCAGGCGGCCGCGGCAAGGGCTCCTTCAAAGAAGCCGACGCCGGTGACAAAGGCGGCGTGCGCTTGACCAAATCGGTCGGAGAGGCCGCCGAGGAAGCCAAGAAGATGCTCGGCCGCACTCTGGTCACCCATCAGACCGGTCCGGCTGGCAAACAGGTCAACCGCATCTACATCGAAGACGGCGCGGGCATCGAGTCCGAACTCTACCTGGCGCTGCTGGTGGACCGCCAGACGTCTCAGGTTTCCTTTGTCTGCTCGACCGAGGGTGGCATGGACATCGAAGAGGTTGCCGCAGCAACCCCCGAAAAGATCCTGTCGTTCAGCGTTGATCCCGCCACTGGCTACCAGGCCTTCCACGGTCGCCGCATCGCCTTCACCCTGGGTCTCAAGGGCGTACAGGTCAAACAATGCGTCAAACTGATGGGCCAGCTGTACCAGGCCTTTGTCGAAAAAGACATGGAGATGCTGGAGATCAACCCACTGATCGTCACCGACGCTGGTGATCTGAAAGTGCTCGATGCCAAGATCTCGTTTGACGGCAACGCCCTGTATCGCCATGCCGACATTGCTGAGCTGCGCGACGAGAGCGAAGAAGACGCCAACGAGCTGGAAGCCTCCAAGTACGACCTGAACTACATCACCCTCGACGGCGAAATCGGCTGCATGGTGAACGGTGCGGGTCTGGCGATGGCCACTATGGACATCATCAAACTGTACGGTGCCGAGCCTGCAAACTTCCTCGACGTTGGCGGCGGCGCCACCAAAGAGAAAGTCACCGAGGCCTTCAAGATCATCACCTCTGACTCCAAGGTCAAAGGCATCCTGGTCAACATCTTCGGTGGCATCATGCGCTGTGATGTGATCGCCGAGGGCGTTGTTGCCGCGGTCAAAGAAGTCGGGTTGCAGGTTCCGCTGGTTGTCCGTCTTGAGGGCACCAATGTCGAAGCCGGCAAAGCGATCATCAACAACTCCGGTCTCGACGTGATCGCAGCCGACAACCTGTCGGACGGCGCCGAGAAGATCGTGAAAGCGGTTAAGGGCTGATGGCGCAAGGGAAGCCGCTGTCAAAAGAATGCCAACGTTGTCGCAAAGAAAAACGGCTCAACGAATATTACGAAAATGCCACCAAACCTGACCACCGCAACGGTATTTGCAAAGTGTGTCAGGCTGAGGTTGACAAGAATAATAGAGGGAAAGCCTAAAATGGCCATACTCATCGACGAAAACACCAAAGTCATCTGCCAGGGCCTGACCGGCTCGCAGGGTACTTTTCACTCTGAACAGGCCATTGCTTATGGCACCAAAATGGTTGGCGGCGTGACACCTGGCAAAGGTGGCATGACCCACCTGAACCTGCCCGT
Organism: Parasedimentitalea psychrophila; assembly: GCF_030285785.1. Lineage (NCBI taxonomy): Bacteria > Pseudomonadati > Pseudomonadota > Alphaproteobacteria > Rhodobacterales > Paracoccaceae > Parasedimentitalea > Parasedimentitalea psychrophila. The sequence goes on from NZ_CP127247.1 coordinate 980,284, forward strand.
CTTCAACTCGGTCCACGAGGCCAAGCACGTCACCGAAGCCAATGCTTCCGTGATCTACGTGCCGCCGCCCTTTGCAGCGGATTCGATCCTCGAGGCGATTGACGCCGAAATGGAACTGATCATCTGCATCACCGAGGGCATCCCGGTGCTCGACATGATGCGTGTTCAGCGCGCACTCCAGGGCTCTAAATCGCGCCTGATCGGCCCTAACTGCCCCGGCGTGATCACGCCGGATGCTTGCAAAATCGGCATCATGCCCGGCCACATCCACAAACGTGGGAGCGTGGGTGTTGTGTCCCGGTCCGGCACCCTGACATATGAGGCCGTCAAACAGACCTCTGACATCGGTCTTGGCCAGTCCACTGCTGTGGGCATCGGCGGCGACCCGATCAAGGGCACCGAGCACATCGACGTGCTGGACATGTTCCTGGACGACGACGAGACCCAGTCGATCATCATGATCGGTGAAATCGGTGGTTCCGCAGAAGAAGAAGCCGCTGAATTCCTCGCCGAGCAGAAGAAGAAAGGCCGTTGGAAACCAACAGCTGGTTTCATTGCCGGTCGTACAGCCCCTCCAGGCCGCCGCATGGGCCACGCCGGTGCGATTGTTGCCGGTGGCAAAGGTGGTGCCGAGGACAAGATTGAAGCGATGAAATCCGCTGGCATCGTCGTCGCCGACAGCCCCGCCGGTCTGGGCGAAGCTGTTCTGAAGGCGATCGGCTAAAATGTCTTTCGCGCGCATTCCTCTTTTTAAGCGAAAACGCCCTAAAGCGGACGTTACACCTTCGCATGATGAGGCGTGCGCGCGAGATGATACAGACGACGCTTTTTGGTATGCGGCATCTTTGGCGCGTAGGATTGCCAACTCCCACCCGTCGAGCTCATTTCGTGAGCTGCCCAAAGAAGATTTACACGACGTTGGCCTTACTCGAGATGACAACCCAGAACTGCGCCTCGTAATGAGAGATGCGGTCTACTTTGCCAATGAACACATGCTGAAGCACTCACGTAGAGAACTGATCAAAGAGGTTTCTGCTGCGACCAAAAGCGCTGTGCACTTTAAGCTAGGAAACGATCCTGACGCTGGAAGTGTCACATCAGAAAAATTCACCAAGAACTTTGAAGACCCTGCCAGCACCCTGTGGCGCGACCAAAGCTGCAAGACCTTGGTATTGATCAAGCCGAATACAAATCCGGCTGCAGTTGGTGAGGCTTTTGTTTGGGCCATTTCCCTGCATGACTATGTTGACGAAAACGGGCGTAGTCGGGCCCAAAAACTGGAAGAGTTTGGGTTAGCCGCTTCCTTCTCGGACACCGAGAATAGCTCTGTCTCCAACAGCTCTTTGCAAGCTGAGGGCCGTTCTTATCACGGAGAAAAAATGCTCGCAGGTCGTATGACCAAAGAGGGCGGGCGAGACCACTCCGATATTTCGATGAAAGCCGCGGCATTCGGAGATCACTCTGGGTATTACAGAAGCATCCCCTCCCTTCCGTCATTGTTTGTTTGGGTAGAGCATCAGTATGTCGCTGCTTGAGCCAATTACTCCTCCCCGAAATCCCGCCCGGCGATGCCATCGGACGTCTTCTCTCTCACACATTTCCCCGATTTTTCCAGATTCTGTCGCTAAAACAGCCCTTTCGGCCCATTTTGCCGCAGGATCTGCCCTGCGTTTCATCAATTTGAAACCCCTGGCAGCAACTCTGCCCCAAATGACCCCTGGTCTCTCCCCATACGGCCCCAACCCACTCGAGGTTACCAAATGACCGAACAAAGCCCCAACGACCTCTTTCATGCCTCCTCCTTCATGCAGGGGCACAATGCCGAGTATCTGGAGCAGCTTTATGCCCAATACGCTAATGATCCGAATGCAGTGGACGCTGCATGGGGTGAGTTCTTTCGCCAGATGGGTGACGCAGAACTGGACGTAAAGGCCGAGGCGCAGGGCCCCTCGTGGGCGCGCAAAGACTGGCCGCCGCAGCCCGAAGACGAGCTGACCTCTGCGCTGACCGGCGAATGGGCTGCGCCCGTTGAAACCAAGGCGGCTGGCAAGAAGATCGCCGCCAAGGCCGAGGCTACCGGCGTCAAAGTGTCCGATGATGCGATCAAACGGGCGGTGCTGGACAGCATCCGCGCGCTGATGCTGATCCGCGCCTATCGCATCCGCGGTCATCTGGTGGCGGATCTGGATCCGCTGGGCATGCGCTCCACCGTGCCGCATCCTGAGCTGGACCCCAAGACCTATGGCTTCACCGAAGGTGACATGGACCGACCGATCTTTATCGACAACGTGCTGGGGCTGCAGCTGGCCTCGATGCGCCAAATCGTCGATATCGTCAAACGCACCTATTGCGGCACCTTTGCGCTGCAATACATGCATATCTCTAACCCCGCCGAGGCCAGCTGGCTGAAGGAACGGATCGAGGGTCTGGGCAAGGAAATCCAGTTCACCCGCGAAGGCCGCAAGGCGATCCTCAACAAGATGGTCGAGGCAGAGGGATTTGAGAAATTCCTGCATGTGAAATACATGGGCACCAAGCGCTTTGGTCTGGATGGCGGCGAAAGCCTGATCCCGGCGATGGAGCAGATCATCAAGCGCGGGGGTGCGCTGGGGGTGCGCGACATCGTCATCGGCATGCCTCACCGGGGCCGGTTGTCGGTGCTGGCCAATGTGATGCAGAAACCGTATCGCGCCATTTTCAACGAATTCCAGGGCGGCAGTTCCAAACCGGAAGACGTCGATGGCTCGGGCGATGTGAAATACCACCTCGGCGCCAGCTCGGATCGCGAGTTCAATGGCAACATCGTGCACCTGTCGCTGACCGCCAACCCCAGCCACCTCGAGGCGGTGAACCCGGTGGTGATCGGCAAGGTCCGCGCCAAGCAGGACCAGCTGAAAGACACCGATCGCACCCAGGTGATGCCAATCCTGCTGCACGGCGACGCCGCCTTTGCCGGTCAGGGTGTGGTGGCCGAATGTTTCGCCCTGTCGGGCCTCAAGGGGCACAAGACCGGCGGCACCATGCATATCGTGGTCAACAACCAGATCGGTTTCACCACCGCACCGCATTTCTCGCGCTCCTCGCCCTATCCAACGGATAACGCGCTGGTGGTCGAGGCGCCGATCTTCCACGTCAACGGCGACGACCCCGAGGCGGTGGTTCACGCCGCCAAAGTGGCAACCGAGTTCCGCCAGAAGTTCGGTAAAGACGTGGTGCTGGATATCTTCTGCTACCGCCGCTTTGGTCACAACGAGGGCGACGAGCCCATGTTTACCAACCCGGTGATGTACAAAAAGATCAAGACCCACAAAACCACCCTGTCGCTGTATACGGCGCGTCTGGTCAAGGATGGCCTGATCCCCGAGGGCGAGATCGAAGACATGAAGGCCGCCTTCCAGGCTAGGCTCAACGACGAGTTTGAAGCCGGCAAAGACTATAAGCCCAACAAGGCTGACTGGTTGGATGGTCGCTGGAAGCACATGGATACCAAAGACGAGGACTACCAGCGCGGCAAGACCTCGGTTTCCCCGGAAACCTTTGCCGAAGTGGGCGCAGCACTGTCGCATCTCCCCGACGGTGTGCCGGTCCACAAGACCGTTGGCCGCTTGCTGGATGCCAAGAAACAGATGCTGGCCGATGGCGCTGGTTTTGACTGGGCCACCGCCGAAGCACTGGCCTTTGGCTCGTTGTTGACCGAAGGTTTCCCGGTGCGCCTGTCCGGCCAGGACGTCACCCGCGGCACCTTCTCTCAGCGCCACTCGGGGCTGGTCAATCAGGACACCGAAGAGCGCTACTACCCGCTGAACAACATCCGCGCCGGTCAGTCGCAATACGAAGTCATCGACTCGGCGCTGTCAGAATATGCGGTGCTGGGCTTTGAATACGGCTATACTCTGGCAGAACCCAATGCGCTGACCCTATGGGAAGGCCAGTTTGGCGATTTCGCCAATGGCGCCCAGATCATGTTCGATCAGTTCATCTCGTCCGGCGAAAGCAAATGGCTGCGGATGTCCGGTCTGGTGGTGCTGCTGCCACACGGGTATGAGGGCCAGGGCCCCGAGCACTCCTCGGCGCGGCTGGAACGTTTCCTGCAGATGTGTGGCCAGGACAACTGGATTGTTGCCAACTGCACCACGCCGGCCAACTACTTCCACATCCTGCGCCGCCAGATGCACCGTAGTTTCCGCAAACCGCTGATCCTGATGACCCCGAAATCGCTGCTGCGCCACAAGCTGGCGGTCAGCAAGACCGAGGAATTCACCACCGGGTCCAGCTTCCACCGGGTGCTGTGGGATGACGCCCAGCACGGCAATTCAGACACCCAGCTGGTGAGCGATGACAAGGTCAAGCGGGTGGTGCTCTGTTCGGGCAAGGTCTATTATGACCTGCTGGCCGAACGGGATGAGCGCGGCATCGACGATGTCTATCTGATGCGCGTCGAACAGTATTACCCCTTCCCCGCCATCTCGATGGTCAAGGAACTGGGGCGCTTCAAACAGGCGGAAATCGTCTGGTGCCAGGAAGAGCCCAAGAACCAGGGCGCCTGGAGCTTTATTGAGCCCAATATCGAATGGGTGCTGACCCGTATCGGCGCCAAGCACAGCCGCCCGACCTATGCCGGACGCGCCACATCGGCCTCGCCTGCAACAGGGCAGGCCAGCCAACACAAAGCCCAACAAGCTGCGCTCGTGAACGACGCGCTAAGCATCGAAGGAAACTGATCCATGACCACCGAAATTCGTGTGCCCACATTGGGTGAATCGGTCACCGAAGCCACGGTTGCCACCTGGTTCAAAAAACCCGGAGATGCGGTTGCTGTAGACGAGATGCTCTGCGAGCTGGAGACCGACAAGGTCACCGTCGAAGTGCCCAGCCCCAGCGCCGGCACCCTGGGCGATATCATCGCCGCCGAGGGCGAAACTGTTGGCGTCAACGCGCTGCTGGCCACCCTCACTGCCGGGACGGCCGCCGCTGCTGCGGCGCCCGCCGCTGCGCCTGCTCCAGGTGCTGGCAACACCGACGTGATGGTGCCCACCCTGGGCGAATCGGTCACCGAAGCCACGGTGGCGACCTGGTTTAAAAAGGTAGGCGATTCTGTCGCCCAGGACGAAATGCTCTGTGAGCTGGAAACCGACAAAGTCTCGGTCGAAGTGCCGGCCCCCATCGCTGGGGTGCTGAGCGAAATCACCGCCGCCGAAGGCTCCACCGTGAATGCCAGCGCCAAGCTGGGGGTGATCTCCGGTGCCGGTGCTGCGGGTGCGCCGGCGCCAGCCTCGGCCCCGGCTGCTGTGGTTGCTCCTGCCGCCGCAGGCAAAGACATCGCCAATGCGCCATCGGCGGAGAAGGCCATGGCCGAGGCCGGTCTGACCGCGGCTGCCGTTGCCGGCACCGGCCGCGACGGTCGCATCATGAAGGATGACGTCTTCCGCGCCACTGCCGCCGCCGCTGCCGCCCCCGTCGCCACAACCGCAGCTGCGCCAGCCGCCGCCCCGGTTGCGGTGCGCGCCCCGGTCTCAGCCGATGACGCGGATCGCGAAGAACGGGTGAAAATGACCCGCCTGCGCCAGACCATCGCCCGCCGCCTGAAAGAGGCGCAGAACACCGCCGCCATGCTGACCACCTATAACGAGGTCGACATGACTGAGGTGATGGCGTTGCGCAGCCAGTACAAAGAGCTGTTCGAGAAGAAACACGGCGCCCGTCTGGGTTTCATGTCCTTCTTCACCAAGGCCTGCTGTCACGCACTGAAAGAGGTCCCCGAGGTCAACGCCGAGATCGACGGCACAGACATCGTCTACAAGAACTTCGTACACATGGGCGTTGCGGCCGGCACCCCAAGTGGTCTGGTTGTTCCGGTGATCCGCAATGCCGATGCAATGTCCTTTGCCGAGATCGAAAAAGCGATTTCCGAAAAGGGAAAACGTGCCCGAGACGGCAAACTGAGCATGGCAGAAATGCAGGGCGGCACCTTCACCATCTCCAACGGCGGCGTCTACGGCTCGCTGATGTCCTCGCCAATCCTGAACCCGCCACAGTCGGGAATCTTAGGCATGCACAAGATCCAGGACCGCCCCATGGCGATCAACGGAGAGGTGGTGATCCGTCCGATGATGTATCTGGCCCTGTCCTATGACCACCGCGTTGTCGACGGCAAAGGCGCCGTGACCTTCCTGGTGCGGGTCAAGGAAGCGCTGGAAGATCCCCGTCGTTTGTTGATGGATCTGTAATGGGTTTTGGCGCGCTCGATACCCGGACCACTTATCTCCTTCAGGAGAAAACCGTGGATTGGGAGCGCCAAAACGGCCCTGAACTGAGCACCGGCATTGCCGAGGGCAAGCAGGAATTAGGTATTTCAATCAACGGCTCCGCGATAACACCAGAGTGCCGGTACGCAACAGCGGAAAGCCCAAGTGCACCGCCACCTCCAGGGTGATGTTGAAATCAATGCACTCCCCCGTTCTTTTTGCCCCAAATACTCCGGGGGAGGCCCGCATGGGCCGGGGGCAGCGCCCCCTCCTCGCCCAAACCACAAAGGACCACATAAATGTCCCAATATGACGTCATCATCATCGGTGCAGGCCCCGGCGGCTATGTATCCGCCATCCGCTGCGCCCAACTGGGCCTGAAAACCGCCATTGTCGAGGGCCGCGAGACCCTAGGTGGCACCTGCCTGAACGTCGGCTGCATCCCCTCCAAGGCGCTGCTGCATGCCACCCATATGCTGCACGAGGCCGAGCATAATTTCACCAAGATGGGCCTCAAGGGCAAATCGCCCTCGGTCGACTGGAAGCAGATGAAATCCTACAAGGACGAAGTCATCGGTCAGAACACCGTCGGCGTCGAATTCCTGATGAAGAAGAACAAGATCGACTGGCTGAAAGGCTGGGCCTCGATCCCTGCCGCCGGCCAGGTCAAGGTCGGCGACGAGATCCACCAGACCAAGAACATCGTCATCGCCTCCGGCTCGGTGCCGTCATCCCTGCCGGGTGTTGAGGTCGACAACGACAAAGGCATCGTGGTGGATTCAACCGGCGCGCTGGAACTGCCCAAAGTGCCCAAGAAAATGGTCGTCATCGGTGCCGGCGTCATCGGTCTGGAACTGGGCTCGGTCTATGCCCGTCTGGGATCCGAGGTCACCGTGGTGGAATACCTCGACGCGGTCTGCCCCGGGATGGACAAGGACGTGCAGCGCAGCTTCAAGCGCATCCTCGAAAAGCAGGGCCTGAACTTCATCATGGGGGCTGCGGTTCAGAGCGTTGATGCCTCTAAAACCAAAGCCAAGGTCAAATACGCGCTCAAGAAAAAGCCCGACGCCGAAGAAATCATCGACGCCGATGTGGTGCTGGTAGCCACTGGCCGCAAACCCTATGCTGACGGCCTCGGCCTCGACGCATTGGGCGTCAAGATGACCGAACGCGGCCAGATCGCCACCGATGCCAAATGGGCCACCAATGTGCCCGGCATCTATGCCATTGGCGACGTGATCGAAGGCCCGATGCTGGCCCATAAAGCCGAGGACGAAGGCATGGCGGTGGCCGAGGTCATGGCCGGCAAACATGGCCACGTGAACTATGGCGTCATCCCCGGCGTGGTCTACACCACACCTGAGGTTGCCACTGTTGGCGCGACTGAGGACGCGCTGAAGGCCGAGGGTCGCAAGATCAAGATCGGCAAGTTCATGTTCATGGGCAACGGCCGCGCCAAGGCGGTGCATCAGGGCGACGGCTTTGTGAAAATCATCACAGACAAGGAAACAGACCGGGTTCTGGGCTGCGCCATCATCGGCCCCGGCGCCGGCGATCTGATCCACGAGATCTGTGTGGCGATGGAATTTGGCGCCTCAGCCGAAGACATCGCCCTGACCTGCCACGCCCACCCCACCTTCTCCGAGGCGGTACGCGAAGCGGCGCTGGCCTGCGGCAGTGGCGCCATTCACAGCTAAGCTGTCTAAATCGAAGCCTACCATCAGGCAGTCCCAACCGGGGCTGCCTTTTGTTTTGGAACGCTGCCGGGATCAGGGGAAGCAGCCCCTGGGGCAAAGTGACGTTTGAAATATTGGCCGACGCTTCGCATCCATACCGCGTCAAAACCCGATTGGGATGACATCGTTGAGGACGTGCAGAAATTCAACGGTGCTTACATCGCTGAAAAATGAGTTTTTGTAGAGTACCGCATTTTGCCCTTACAAGTGTAGCCCGTGATGTTTTCACTGAGCACACTTGTATTTTGAGTTAATCGCGCCTGTACCCGCCTCACTCCTGGATCGTCTGCATCCAGGTGATTAGATCGACAACCGGGCGGGTGGCCAGCATGGGTTGACCGGTTGGAAGTTTCAGGGCGACGGGTTGATCCTGGAACAGCCAGCCAAACACCGGCATGTCGCTACCGTGACTGACAATCGGATCGCGCCCATCAATGCGCCCGGCCACGCGTTCAAGGGGGAATTCACCACCATTGCGAGCGCTCAGTGTGGTCAGATTTGCGGGTTGCACCAATAGTATCGGGGCCATCGGCCCGCCTCCTTTGGCGTCCTCGCCATGGCAGCCAGCGCAGAAATGCTGGAAAAGATTTTCCCCCATTTCGACATCCTGGGCCAGGCCCCCAGTTGCCAGTACAGACAGAAGAGCCGCAAAAACCATACGCATCGGTAACCTCCAAACTTGAAAAACTCAATTGAACGCTAGCAGTCAGAACCCTGGCAAGCCTTGATGCAAGTCACTTTGATTACCGGTGTCGGCCACCGGCAGCGGCTATTGCAAACGCCGGGTGATCGCGACGCCCCAACGCGCCCCTGCATCAGCCGATCCGCCTTTTTACTTGGCCGAACGCCCTATTTAGGCTCTATTCAGACTGTATTGATTAACTGGTACCCGTTCAGAAAGGACATGCCATGGCCGTTTCACTTCAGGTGATCTATCCGATCAGCGATGGAAAAACATTTGATTTTGACTATTACACCAGCACTCATTTTGATTTGGTGGGCGAACACATGGGCGCGCATATGGACAGTATGCTGGTCACCAAGGGGCTGGCTGGCGGTCCCGATGTTCCGCCGGGGATTTTTGCTGTGGCCTCCTTGCTGTTCAAAGATCAGGACGCCCTGAACGCTGCCATGCAGGCCGCAGGCCCGGTTCTGGAGGACATCCCAAATTTCACCAACGTACAACCGCAGATGTTGATCGGCGAGGTCATCAGCTAGGTCCAACCAAGGAACAAGCGAGGCTGGGGCCACAGGGTAACCCAAGGGTTACCCTGAACGACCCTAAACCAAGCCTGCCTCAGCCCGCCTGTTTGGCGACGGCTGGCGCCGGATCGAACCCGGCTTCGCGCATCAATGCGTCCGATCCGGCCTCGACCCGCTGTTCCAGAAGGTTCAGGAACTCTTTGCGCTCCAACCCCGGTTCAATCGGCTCCAGGAATTCGATCACCGCCACACCGGGAAGCCGGGTAATGCCCTTGCGCGGCCACATCAAACCCACATTGACGGCAACCGGCACACAGGTCTGGTTCAGTTGTTCATACAGCACCCCGGCGCCAACCTTATAGGGTGCCTTGACCCCGGGCACGACGCGGGTGCCCTGGGCAAAGATGATCAGCTGTCCGGCCTCCTCGTCGCTTGCTTCCGCGTCCTGGACCATCTTGTCGATGGCGCCGCCCCGTTTGGCCCGATCCACCGCAACACAGCCCAGCAACCGGGCATATTGGCCAATCACCGGCATCCGCAGGATTTCCTTTTTCATGATGAAACGCCCTGTGGGCAGCGCCGCAAAGATCATCAGGATATCCAGAAAGGACTGGTGCTTGGCGGCAATCAGCGCCCCGCCCGCCGGTGGTGTGCCGCGCACTTCGCAGCGGATTCCAACCATCCAGCCGGCCGTCCACATGATCCAGTTTGCATAGGCCTTGCAGCAGGCCCGCGCCCCGTGCTTACTAAAGATCGCCCAGGGCGCGTATAGCAGGCCAATGACCAACATCATTGGGTACATCTGCACCGAGAACAGCATCGCCCGCAGGCGCTGGAGGGGGGTCATCACGTCAAATCTCCTAATCTTTTCTTAGCGGCGCGGCTGGTGGCGACAAAGGCCACCAGAGCCCCAAGCAGTGGGATCGCCAGCGGCATCAACCAGCCCCAGCTGACAAATCCCAACCCGGTCAAAAATCCGCCCTCCTCCGAGGCCGCAGGCATCAGCCAGACGCCAATCATGCCCAGTGCGACACCAACGCTGCAACCGACCAGCGCCCGCAGGGTGAACCGGCGCACAAAGGCCTGGGCGATATAGCCATCCTGCGCCCCCACCAGCCGCAGCACCTCGATCACCTGCGCATTGGCCGCCAGCGCCGCATTGGCCGCCAGCGTGATCATCCCGGCCATGGCGCCACCGATCAGCAGGATCGAGAACAGCCCCAACCGCCGCAGCGACCGCGCCGCGTCCACCAGCGGCTTGCGCCAGCGAGAGTGGTCATCCAGCACCGCACCCGGCACCTCGGCCTGCAATCGCAGCCGCAGCCCATCGGCGTCATATCCGGTTTCCGTCTCCAGCACCTCGATCAGTTGCGGCACCGGCAGGCTGTCCAGCGGCAGTTCCGCACCGAACCACGGGGCCAGCAGCGCCGCCTGCTCATCCGCGGTCAGCGCCCGCGCCGAGGCCACACCGGGTGTTTGCTCCAGCACCGTCAGCGCCGCCTGCGTCTGTGCCGCCCGTTGATCGGCCGGCGCATTGATGCGCAGCGTTGCCGCCCGCGCCAGCTCATCCGCCCAGCGATCTGCCAACCGCCCCGAGGCCAGCGACAGCGCCAGCGCAAACACCGCCAGAAAGGCCATCGCAGCCGCCACAAACAAGGTCAGATGCGCGGTAAAGCCGCTTGGCGGCACCACCCGGTCAGCCTGCGCATCGCCAACAATCAACTGCCGAATACGGCCGCTCATAGATCCGCCCCCGCCAATTGCAATCGCTTGTCCGAAATCCGCAACACCCGTGTCTGCACCTGGTTTTTGGCGGCCCTTATCAGAGCCAGATCATGGGTGGCAACCAATATGGTCTTGCCCATACGGTTCAGCTCCACCAGCAATTTCAACAGCCGTTGCGACATTTCCCAATCGACGTTGCCGGTGGGCTCATCCGCAATCACCACTTCCGGCGACAGGATAACCGCCCGCGCCAGCGCCGCGCGCTGGCGTTCGCCACCGGACAGCTCTGGCGGCTTGGCATCGGCGCGCTCGGACAGGCCGACCCAATCCATCAAGTCCCGCAGATTGGCCTGTTCCTGTGCCAGATCCTTGCCCGACACCGTCAGCGGCAGGGCGATGTTGTCCACCACCGGCAGGTGATCCAGAAACCGGCAGTCCTGATGCACAACCCCAACGCGGCGCCGCAGCATCGCCATCTGATCGCGGTCCAGCCCTTTGACATCCATATTAAACGCCCGCACCCGCCCCGAAGTCGGGCTCAGCGCGCCGTAGCACAGCTTCAGCAGCGTCGTCTTGCCCGCCCCCGAAGGACCGGTCAGAAAGTGGAACGACCCCGGCGCCAGCTGCGCCGACACATTGGTCAGCAGCTCGCCACCCCCGTAATTGTAGCCTATATTGTCCAGTTCGATCACGGCTGCCCCCTGCGTATATCCAATCCGTTGTGCCCTAGCAGCGGAGTAGTTTCAATGGGGCGCGCTGTTGCCGGCAATCCCCGGCTTGGCCAGAGCACCCGAGCGGTTTCAATTGTCTCTTTCTTGAGGAGACGGAACTGCTTATGGTCGCTGGAAAAGTACCATCCGACAGGAGCTTATAGCTCAGGAGACACAGAATGCGGCTGACATGTCCAAACTGCGACGCCCAATACGAGGTCCCGGACGAGGTCATTCCGCCCGAAGGCCGGGACGTGCAATGCTCCAACTGCGGCGATACCTGGTATCAGACCGGCGCCAATGCCGCCGCAGCCGCGGCGCTTGATGTCTCACCCGAAGCCGCGCCAGCTCAGTCCGATCTCGCCGCAGAGCAGCCCGCAGAACATCTTGCAGAACAACTCACTGGGCAAACCATCCGGCAAGCCGACGCAAAGCAGGCTCAGCAAGACGCGGCCAATGATGAAGACACGCAGCCGCAGCCCGCAGCCGCAGCGCCTTTGGCGGACCCGACTCCAGCCCCTGAACCGGATGTTGCCGCCGCGCCCGAAGCTGAAATCGACATGGAACCAGCTGCCGAGGATGACCCGGACGAGGTCCCGGTTGAAGCACCTGTAGAGGCGCCGGCCCATACCGGGCTGGCGCGTGGAATGGATCCCTCGGTCACCGGTATTTTACGCGAAGAAGCCAAGCGCGAAGCCCAGCTGAGAGCCGCCGAAGGCACCGGTCTGGAATCCCAGCCGGATCTGGGTCTGGATGCGGAACCCGAAGACGAGGTCTCGCGGCGGGCCCACCAGGCACGCGATCGCATGGCACGGCTAAAGGGCGAGAACCCGGCCCTTCTGGCGGCTGCCGAAAGCGGCTCACGGCGCGGGTTGCTGCCGGATATAGAGGAAATAAACTCAACCCTGCGGGCCAGTGGCGCCCCTGCGGGAGCGGCCTCCATTGCGCCGGAAGCAGGCCACCCACCCCGCCGCAAAAGCGGATTTTCGCGCGGCTTTGCCCTTGTCATCTTGCTGATGCTTGCTCTGGTTCTGACCTACACCAACGCGCCTCAAATCGCGAACACCCTGCCGCAGGCAGATCCTTACCTCAGTTCCTATGTGGCCTCGGTTGATAAGGCCCGCCTGTGGCTAGACGCCAAGGTAAGCGGCTTGCAGCCCAGCCAATAGCCCGCAAAGCCCCAGTTTTCTGCACCGGATTTCCGCACCGAATTTCTGGACTGGCGCGGGCCCATGATAACCGCCAAGGCCACAGGGGGAGGGCAAGGGCAGGTGTTTTGGCAGCTGTAGGGTGCGTGCTTGCACGCACCATGCCTGTTAAGTCGGTGCGCATCAAACCGGGGCACATCAAACCGGAGCGGCTCAGAACCGGTCCAGCAACCGCCGCAGATAGCCGCGCTCGCCCTCACTGCGCTGACGCTCATCCGCCCGGCGGCGAATTTCTTCCAGCAGATCCCAGGCCCGGCGATAGGCAGGGCCTGCGCCGATACGGCTGCCGTCATCACCAGCTCCATCTCCGCCCTCGGGCTGGTCCCGGCCCAGCGGGTCCATCCGGCTGCCCTGACTGGCAGAGTTGCGACCTGACTGGCTGCCGGCCTGACCGGGCTGCTGCTCTGCCAGCGCCTCGCCCAACGCGCGCATACCCTCGCGCAGCCGTTCCATCGCCTCGGCCTGCTGGTCGATTGCTTCGGCATAATCGCCCTGCTCCAGTGCCTCTTGGGCGCCATCCATCGCCCGCCCGGCGTCTTCCAAGGACTGCCGCGTGGCATCGCCCTCTTCGCTGCTGCCCAGCGGCAGGCCGTTTTGCTGCCGCTGCAATTCCTCGCGCAGCGCTTGCTGGCGCTCAGCCAGAGAGCCACCCGGCGGTTGTGCCCCGTCCTGACCCCGACCCGACTGGGCAGTGCCATCCTGACCTTCCTGCGCGCCGCCCTGCTGTTGGCCCTGCTGGCTGTCGCCGCCCTGCCCGCCCTCATGGCTTTGACCCTGCCCCAAGCCACCATTGCGGCCCTGATTCTTCTCGCTCTCGCCCTTGCCGGCCCCGGGATTGAACTGCTCCTGCAGATCGCGGAATGCCTGATCCGACAGCCCCTGCTGCTGTTTCAGCGTCTCCGCCAGCCCTTCCATCGCCTGCTGACCTTCACTGCCACCTTGGCCTTGCTGGCTTTCGGTGATCCGCATGTTTTCCATCATCTGCTGCAATTCCTGCAACGCCTGCTCGGCCTCGGCCATGCGGCCCTGCTCCATCAGCTCCTGAATGCGGTCCATCATCGCCTGCAGGTCATCCTGTGACAGCTGCATCATATTCTCGGGCAGTTCGCCCTGTTCCATCACCTCGCCGTTGGCCTCGGCCTGACGCTGTAGCTGGCGCATGTAATCCTCGGTCGCCTGGCGCAGCTCCTGCATCAGCTCGGCGATTTCCTGATCACTGGCGCCGTCGCGCATCGCCTGGCTCAGCCGTTCCCGCGCCCGCCGCAACCGCGCCAGCGCGTCCCCCACATCGCCGTCTTCCAGTATCAGCGCCAGATCCCAAAGCGCGGTGGCAATCTCGTCCTGGTGCTGCGGGCTCAACCCGACCGCAGTGTAGCTTTCCAGCCGTCGCAGGATTATCCGCATCCGCAAATAGGCTGACGGGCTGCGAAACTGCCGCTCGGGATGATGGGTCAGCGCCCGCATGATCTGCGCCACCCGGCGCGCATTGCTGCGCGCCCACAGCAGATCACGCCGCTGTTCCACCACCGCCGCTGCCAGCGGATCAAAGAACCGCCGCGCCAGCAGCTTTGCCCCAAACCCCGGTGCTGCGCCCCGTTGCTCGGCGCCATCTCGCGCCTCAAAACTGTAGACCACCGGCAGGTTGGCCCAAGGATACTGCGAGAAATCATCAATCAGATGTTCGGTAAAATCGCGCCGGTCCCCGGTTAGCGGCAACGGCAGATCCAGGATAATGTCGCCGCGCGGGTCGGGATCAGCTGCCAGCCCGTGACGGCGATCCAGCGCCAGCAGGTCCAGCGCAATCCGCACCTCGCCCCCAGCAATCCCATAGTCATCCACAGCCGCAAACGGCAGCGACATGGTACCATCCGGCTCTATCTCGGTCTGACCCGCCACCGAGATCTGCGGCGGGCTGTCCGCAATCACCTCGACCTGCCAGCTCTGCCCGCCAGCGCCCTCAATCGTCAGTTCCCCGGCCTGGGTCACTGCAAACTCCTGCTGCGCATCCGCCGAAGGCTGCTCTGCGCTGCGACCAGACACCGACTCGGCCAGCGTCAGCGCCCCCTCCTGACCGTAAAACCGCAGCGTCACCCTTGTGCCCTGAGGCAGCGTCAGAACCGCGCCTTCAGCGTCATTCAGATACAGCGTCGGCAACCCAGTATAGCGCGGCGGCTGCAACCAGCCCTCCCAGCTCGGGCCGCTCATTGCGCTAGCCGCTCCCGCCCCCAGATCAGCCACCGTGCCCAGCCGCCAAATCGAGCCGAACAGCAGCGCAACCACCAGCGCCAGCAGTGCCACAAACCGCAGCGCATAAGGATCCGCCGCCGCGATCCGCAAATTGGGCTGCGGTGCGCGGGCCTTGGCCGCACGCGCCGCCATCCGCAGCTGATGTGCCTGCCACAGCTCTGTTGAGGCGGCGTCGTCGCGGCCAATGGCCTGCGCATCCATCAGTGCATTGATGGGCCGCCCCGGCAGGGTTTCATCCAGACGCGCCAGTGCCTGCGCCCGGCTCGGCCAGCGCAGGTGCCGCAGCCCCCAAATCAGACTTGCCACTGCGACCAGCAGGGACACAATCACCCCCGCCCAGACCAGCTCGACCGGCAGCACTTCGTGCAGCCCCAGCATCAGCAATGCCAGCGCCAGCATGACAATCGATGCCAGCGGCCAAAAGGCCCGCAGGCTGGTTTCCGCAATCATCCCCAACCGCGTCAGCCGGATTGGCCAGTGCAGCTGTTTCAGCTTTGCCTTGGATCCGGGTGATATAGCCATATCTGCAACGTCTCCAACCGGCTCATGCGCAGTATCGCGTCAGAGCCATTCTGGTATGCTATCGCGATTTATCATTTCGTCAAAGCTCGGCCTTGCGCGGATAACCGCGAATTGATCGCCATGCACCAGAACCTCGGGGATCAGAGGGCGCGAATTGTATTCGCTGGCCATCACCGCGCCATAAGCCCCGGCACTGCGAAAGGCGATCAGATCATCCGCCGCCAGCGGCGCCATGTCGCGCTGCTTGGCAAAGGTATCGCCACTTTCGCAGACCGGGCCAACGATATCATAGGGCTGGCTCTCGACGCCGACGGCGGGCTCGACGACCGGCACGATATCGTGATGCGCCTCATACATTGCCGGGCGGATCAGATCGTTCATGGCGCCGTCGATGATCAGAAACTTCCGGTCCTCGCCGGATTTTACATAAATCACCTTGCTGACCAGAAGACCCGCATTACCAGCGATCAACCGACCCGGCTCAATCTCGATCTCACAGCCCAGATGACCCAGAGTTTTCTTGATCAGCGCGCCATATTCCACCGGCAGTGGTGGCGCCGCGTTGGATTGGCTGTGGTAGGGAATGCCCAGCCCGCCACCCAGATCCAGACGCCGGATGTTATGGCCCTCGCTGCGCAGCTGCTCGGTCAACTCGGCCACCTTCTGATAGGCCTGCTCAAACGGCTCCAGCTCGGTCAGCTGTGATCCGATATGCACGTCGATGCCGATAACATCCAATCCGGGCAGTGAGGCCGCATGGGCATAGACCGCTGAGGCCCGCGAAATAGGAATGCCGAATTTGTTCTCGGATTTTCCAGTGGCGATCTTGGCATGGGTCTTGGCATCCACATCCGGGTTCACCCGCACGGTGATCGGCGCCACCGCGCCCAGCTCCAGCGCCACCGCGTTGATCACTTCCATCTCGGGCTCGGATTCGACGTTGAACTGGCGGATACCACCACTCAGCGCCACCCGGATTTCCTCAGCCGTCTTGCCGACGCCGGAAAACACGATTTTGTCGCCCGGCACGCCTGCCGCCTTGGCGCGCAGGTATTCGCCCTGGCTGACCACATCCATACCGGCACCCACCTGCGCCAGCGTTTTCAGAATGGCCTGATTGCTGGCCGCCTTCATCGCATAACAAACCAGATGGTCGATGCCCTCCAGCGCCTCATCAAACAGCCTGAAGTGCCGCTGCAGCGTGGCGGTGGAATAGACATAAAACGGCGTGCCCACGGCAGCCGCGATCTCGGCCACCGGAACATCCTCGGCGTAGAGCGCGCCGTCGCGGTAAAGAAAATGATCCATGCCAGCGCGATAGCCAAAGTGGCAGCTCAAATCAAATGATTCCGCCCGCTTTCAGTTGATATCACCCAGTGTGCCACCTGTGAGCCGCGCCATTTCTCCACGTGGTGCGTGCCAGCACGCACCCTACGAGAGACTCCAACACCCGCCCCGGCCCAAAACTTCTTCTTGTCCAAAATACCTCAGGGGTGAATGAGGGGCCCCCTCCTGGGCGCCTCAGAGGGGGCAGCGCCCCCAAATGCACCGCGCGTCAGCGCGGTGCTACGCCCGCCTCTGAACTGGCCCCATCAGGGCACGTTCCAGAGGCGGCAGAACCTTGTTTCAAAGCGACCTCAGAACCCGAGGTACAGGCTCAACGGGCCTTTGTGCAATCCCAGGCTGCCGCCCGCATAGACGCCACTGTCAGAGATCCCAACCCCAGCATTCAGCGAGGGTTGCACCGGTTCTCCATCCACGCCACAGGCGCTCAAAACAACAAAAGCTATCGCCGATAAGATCCAATTACGCATTGTCCGACCTCCTTCAATACCCCAGCCAATACCCCTCCTGCCAGAGAGGGTCACGCTCCGAGGATTTCGCTCCAACGCGCCACCTGCTGACGCACCTGCGCCGGGGCGGTGCCACCATAAGACATCCGTGAATTCACCGAGTTCTGCACCCCCAGCACAGTGAAGATGTCTGCAGTGATGCCCGCATGCACCCCCTGCATATCCGCAAGGCTCAGATCCGGCAGATCACAGCCGCGATCTTCGGCCATCGCCACCAGCGTTCCCGTCACATGATGTGCATCGCGGAACGGCACCTTCAGCACCCGCACCATCCAGTCGGCCAGATCGGTGGCGGTCGAGAAGCCCGAGCCGGCAGCCGCCGCCAGCTCAACGCGGTTGGCGGTCATATCCTTGACCATGCCCTCCATCGCCGCCAGCGCCAGCATCCAGTTGTCGGCGGCGTCGAACACCTGTTCCTTGTCTTCCTGCATATCCTTGGAATAGGCCAGCGGCAGGCCCTTCATCACCATCATCAGCGCCGTGTTGGCACCAAAGATCCGGCCCACCTTGGCGCGAATCAGCTCAGCCGCATCCGGATTCTTTTTCTGCGGCATGATCGACGACCCGGTCGAGAACCGGTCCGACAGGGTGACAAAACGGAACTGCGCGGTGGACCAGATCACCAGCTCTTCGGCAAATCGGCTCAGGTGCATGGCACAGATCGAGGCAGTGCTGAGAAACTCCAGCGCAAAATCCCGGTCACTGACCGCATCCAGCGAGTTTGCTGCGGGGCGGTCAAAGCCCAGCGCTGTGGCGGTCATGTCACGGTCGATGGGAAACGAGGTCCCCGCCAGCGCCGCAGCCCCCAGCGGTGATTCGTTCATCCGGGCGCGGGCATCGCGGACCCGGCTCAGGTCCCGACCAAACATTTCCACATAGGCCATCATGTGATGCCCCCAGGTCACCGGCTGCGCCACCTGCAGGTGGGTGAAGCCGGGCATCACCCAATCGGCACCGGCCTCGGCCTGCGCCAGCAGTGCTTTGATCAGTGCCAGAATGCCGCTTTCAGCCGCATCCAGCTGGTCGCGCACCCAGAGTTTAAAGTCGGTGGCGACCTGATCATTGCGCGACCGGCCAGTGTGCAGGCGGCCAGCCGGTTCCCCGATGATATCCTTCAGGCGCGCCTCTACATTCATGTGAATGTCTTCCAGCGCGGTGGAAAACTGAAAAGTTCCACTCTCAATTTCTGACAATACGGTGAGCAGGC
Source organism: Parasedimentitalea psychrophila (assembly GCF_030285785.1). NCBI lineage: Bacteria > Pseudomonadati > Pseudomonadota > Alphaproteobacteria > Rhodobacterales > Paracoccaceae > Parasedimentitalea > Parasedimentitalea psychrophila. The sequence continues at coordinate 998,940 of NZ_CP127247.1, forward strand.
CTTCCCTGATCGCCTCGGCATCGTTATCGGTGATCACGCCTGTTGCGGCCAACATCGCCGCATGGGCCCTGGAGCCGGCAATGTCCTGCGCCGCCATTCGCTGATCGTACCCGATCGAGGCGTTGATCGCCTCCATGATCGCGTCCGGGCCAGCGGCAAAGCGGCCGCCCCACATCTGGTTCGAGGATTGGTCTGTCATGGTAAGATACCCGGAGATAAAATGCGTCTGTTACGTCTGATCCCCCTTTATATCGCCCTGAGCCTGGGTGCAAATGCCGCCCTTGCTGTCGAGATCTCGGATCTTGAGGCGCTGCGCCTTGGCGACATGAAGAAACTGAATTTTCACAGCACCCCAATGGAGGTCTCAGACAAAGCGTTTTTCTTGGAAGACGATACTGGCACCGGCACTCTGGCCGACTATCAGGGGAAAATCATCCTGCTGAACTTCTGGGCGACCTGGTGCGCCCCCTGCCGCGCCGAAATGCCGATGCTGTCGGAACTGCAGGCGGAACTGGGCGGCGATGATTTTGAGGTGCTGACCCTGGCCACCGGCCGTAACTCCCCGGCTGGTATCGTCAAGTTCTTTGCCGAGGCTGGCATCACCAACTTGCCCCGCCATCAGGATCCAAAACAGGCACTGGCCCGTGAAATGGCGGTGCTGGGGCTGCCGATCACCGTGATCCTGGATCGGAGCGGCCGCGAGATTGCCCGCCTGCGCGGCGATGCGGAATGGAACAGTGACAGTGCCAAGGCGATTCTGTCAGCCCTGATCGCCGATCAATAAAGCACTAGATTGTCCTCTGTGACCCGCCGCGACATCCGGGGCGGCAGCACTCCCAGAGGACAACACCATGCATCCCGTTGTGTTATTGATTGGTCGGCTCCCAAATGTGATTGGCAATGTGGCGCTGCAATTGGATCACCTGCCGATCCAGTGGTTGGGTGCCCATGACCACGCCGAGGTGGTGCGACAGTTAGAGACCGAGCCCCGTATTGCCTGCGTCATTATGGGGGCCGGGCTGGACGACGGTATTCGCGGCGACCTGATCGGCATCATTGCCACCCTGCGACCCGATGTCTGCATCCACCTGAAAGACCGCAGATCAGGGCCCGACGGGCTGGTGCCTTTTGTCGAACGGGTTGTGCAACAGGAGTTGCTATCGCTGCCGGAGCAGATGGAATCGGCCGAGTGACCTCACAATGCCTGTCAGCGCTTTTCCCAAGCCCCCCCTCGACGCCCGGAAAATTCGAATTTTCCGAACCGATTTCTTAACAGAAATCGGAATGGCTGAATATTCCGGCCACTATTGACCCTACGCCACCTTTGACAGCCTGCCCCATTGGCCGCCACTCTGGCTGCGGGGGGAACGATATGCCATTGGAAATATTACTGGCGCTGGTTGCCGGCGGGATTTCAGTTACCGCGTTCATTTTACATATGACCGGACGTTCGGCGCTTGCCGTCATGTCCGTCGACGAGGCCCGCAGCGCCTGGCTGCGGCAGTTCCCCGAAGATGACGTCGCCCAGGTTCTGACCGCGCAAGACGGCCATGCGGCGCTACTGCAAACCTCACAGGGGATGGGATTGGTCTGGGCCTTTGGCGCCGACACCGTCGCTCGCCCGCTGCAAGGCTGTGATCTGAGCGACCGGCCCGATGGGTTGCGCGTCAGCTTTCACGAGTTTGCTGCTCCCTCGACCCGCCTGACCCTGAGTGAAACCGAGCGTACCGACTGGCGCCTCCTGATGAGCAGGGCCTGAGCATTCCATGACAGATACACTTTCATACCCCGACGTGACCCAATGGGCGGTGCCTTTTTTCATCATCGCAATATTGGGAGAGCTGGCCTGGATCGCCATCAAAGGCCGCGGTGGCCGCTATGAGACCCGCGACGCGGTGACCTCGCTGATCATGGGCGCGGGCAGTGTGGCCTCGGGCATCGCGCTGGGGTTTATCGCCTGGGGTTTCTTCATGTGGCTCTGGGCGCTGACGCCGCTGAACCTGGGCACCTCGGTGCTGGCCATTATCATCTGTTTTGTGCTGGATGACCTGCGCTATTACTGGGTGCATCGGTTTGGCCACCGCATCCGCTGGGTCTGGGCCAGCCACGTCAACCACCACTCCAGCCAGCACTACAACCTGACCACCGCCCTGCGGCAAACCTGGACCGGTACCTTTTCACTGATCATGATCATCCGCGCGCCGCTGGTGCTGATAGGCTTCCACCCGGCGCTGGTGTTGTTTGTCAGCGGTATCAACCTGATTTACCAGTTCTGGATCCACACCGAGGCAATTGGCAAGATGCCGCGCTGGTTTGAGGCGGTGATGAACACCCCCAGCCACCACCGGGTCCATCATGGCCGCAATGCGCGCTATCTGGATTGCAACTATGCCGGCGTATTTATCATCTGGGACAAGATGTTCGGCACCTTTGTGCCGGAACAGGACAGCGAGGCGGTGGACTATGGGCTGGTGCATAATCTGGCCAGCTTTAACCCGCTAAGGGTGGCGTTTCATGAATGGGTTGGCATCTGGAGCGACGCCAGTCAGTCGGGGTTAACCCTGCGCCAACGGCTTGCCTATATGCTGGCCCCACCCGGCTATAGCCACGATGGCAGCCGCGATACCTCTGAAACCCTGAAGGAAAAACATCTGGCGCGCCACCCCGAGGACGCCGGCACGCCAGGGTTCAACTGATCCGCCTAGGCGCTGCGGCTTTGATCACCCTGCCAGTTTCCCTAAAATGCGATCTTTAATCGCACCTTCATCCTTTTAACCGACCCTGCTCATCGACGTATAGTGCAGGCAGACTCGGGCAAGGGATGAGGACCAGAAGGTGAACAATTGGCAACGAACCAAGGCTAATATGCCCGAAGGGTCAGACAACCCGCTGAACGCAGCCGTATTGGGCCGCGATCAATCGACGCTCAGCATGGTGGAAGACGCAGTCGCGCACAACCAGACCATGCTGGCCTATCAACCGGTCATGCAGGCGTTACCGCCGCATGAGCCGGCCTTTTACGAAGGATATATCCGGGTGCTGGACGCCACCGGCCGGGTGATTCCCGCGCGCGAATTCATGCCGGTGGTGGAAGACAAGGAACTGGGCCGGGTGCTGGATTGTCTGGCGCTTGAACATGGGTTCAAGGCACTATCGCGCAGTCCCGACATCCGCCTGTCGATCAATATGTCTGCCCGCTCTATCGGCTATAATCGCTGGATGCGGGTGGTGGAACGGTACATGAAAAAAGACGCCACGCTGGGGGAACGGCTGGTGCTGGAAATATCCGAGGCCTCGGCGATGGCGGCGCCGGAACTGGTGGTCGATTTCATGGGGCGGATGCAGGAACATGGCATCGCCTTTGCGCTCGACAATTTTGGCGCCGGCACTTCGGTGATCAAATACTTCCGCGACTTCTTTTTTGATGCGGTCAAGATTGACGGCCAGTTCATTCGCGGCGTGCATGCCAATCATGACAATCAGGCGATGACCCGGGCGCTGGTGTCGGTGGCCAAACAGTTCGATATGCTGGTGGTGGCTGAATCCGTCGAAAACCGCGAGGACGCGGAGTTTCTGGTGTCGATCGGTGTTGACTGCCTACAGGGATTTCTATTCGGCGCGCCGTCGGTCAGCCCGCCCTGGATCGACGAGTTGAAACAGCGCACCCGCGCCTGATTTGCACCCGCAACACTCTACGTAGAAATACCCGATCTTGCAGGATCCGGGTGTTTTTCCGTTTCCGCAATTGACTCGATGCCCCCGCCTGAGACACCCTGTCCATTGCTGCACCTGCAGCAATTCGCTATTTGAAACCCCGTAAGGGAGGGAGATGACAGATGCTGCACCTGCACACAGGACGATCAGCGCTGTGATGTTTCCCAATGATAATTTGATGGCAGAGGACCCATATCAATGACCAATGTTGTAATCGCATCCGCCGCGCGTACCGCCGTCGGCAGCTTTGGCGGAGCCTTCGCCAACACCCCGGCCCACGATCTGGGGGCCGCTGTTCTGCAGGCCGTCGTCGAACGCGCCGGTGTCGAAAAAGGTGAAGTATCCGAGACCATTCTCGGTCAGGTGCTGACCGCTGCGCAGGGTCAGAACCCGGCTCGTCAGGCCCATATCAACGCTGGACTGCCGGTTGCGGCCTCAGCCTGGAGCCTGAACCAGGTTTGTGGTTCGGGATTGCGCGCTGTTGCCTTGGGTGCGCAGCACATCATGCTGGGGGATGCCGAGATCGTCGCCGCAGGTGGTCAGGAAAACATGACCCTGTCGCCCCATGCCGCGCATCTGCGGGCGGGCCACAAAATGGGCGACATGAAATACATCGACACCATGATCCGCGACGGATTGTGGGATGCGTTCAACGGCTACCACATGGGCCAGACCGCCGAAAACGTCGCCAACCAGTGGCAGATCTCACGCGAGATGCAGGACGAATTTGCAGTCGCCAGCCAGAACAAGGCCGAAGCGGCGCAGAAGGCTGGCAGGTTTGCTGATGAGATCACCGCCTTTACGGTGAAGCACCGCAAGGGCGACATTGTGGTCGATCAGGATGAATACATCCGCCACGGCGCCACCATGGCGGCGATGCAAAAACTGCGTCCGGCTTTTGCCAAGGACGGCTCGGTCACCGCCGCCAATGCCTCAGGCCTGAATGATGGCGCCGCGGCCACCCTGCTGATGTCCGCCGACAACGCTGAAAAGCGCGGCATCACACCGCTGGCGCGCATCGCCTCTTATGCCACCGTGGGTCTGGACCCCTCGATCATGGGCGTTGGCCCGGTCTACGCCTCACGCAAGGCGCTGGAGAAAGCCGGCTGGAGCGTCGGCGATCTGGATCTGGTAGAGGCCAACGAAGCCTTTGCCGCCCAGGCCTGTGCCGTGAACAAGGAAATGGGCTGGGATCCTGAGATCGTCAACGTCAACGGCGGTGCCATTGCCATTGGTCACCCGATCGGCGCTTCGGGCTGCCGGGTACTGAACACCCTGTTGTTCGAAATGCAGCGCCGCGACGCCAAAAAGGGTCTGGCCACCCTGTGCATCGGCGGCGGCATGGGTGTCGCAATCTGCGTTGAACGTCCCTAAACGTTTCAGACATTGCATGAAGGAGGGCGCCGGTTCGGGCGCCCTTTTTTTATGCCGCAGCTAAATCTGCCTGCCGCCACCAGAGCGCCTGAATTATGGGCAGCTCACCACGACCCGGCCAACATGGCTTGCATCAATGCCCCGTCATACTACTGTGATGATGCGCATGTGACACTTTATGCGGTGTTGCGGCAATTTCACTGCGCAAGAATATTGCGCATGGGATAGTAAAATTGTAGCAAGATTACCAAGTGAACATTTTACCAGAGGATTCTTCATATGGCACGAACAGCTCTCGTCACCGGCGGCACACGCGGCATCGGCGCAGCAATTTCACAGGCGCTAAAGGCCGAAGGCTATAGCGTCGCCGCCACCTATGCCGGCAATGACCAAGCCGCAGCCGTCTTTACCGAAGAGACCGGCATCAAGGCGTATAAATGGAATGTTGCCGACTACGCGGACAGCAAAGCGGGAATATCCCAGGTCGAGACCGATCTGGGGCCGATTGACATTGTGGTCGCCAATGCCGGCATCACCCGCGATGCGCCGTTCCACAAGATGACACCTGAACAGTGGACCGAGGTGGTCGACACCAATCTGACCGGCGTGTTCAACACCGTTCACCCGATCTGGCCCGGCATGCGGCAGCGCAAGTTTGGTCGGGTTATCGTGATCAGCTCGATCAACGGCCAGAAAGGCCAGTTTGCCCAAGTCAACTATGCCGCAACCAAAGCCGGTGATCTGGGAATCGTCAAATCGCTGGCCCACGAAGGCGCCCGCGCAGGCATCACCGCCAATGCCATCTGCCCGGGCTACATCGCCACCGAAATGGTGATGGCGGTGCCCGAGAAAGTACGCGACAGCATCATCTCACAGATCCCCACCGGTCGTCTGGGTGAACCCGAAGAGATCGCCCGCTGTGTTGTCTTCCTGGCCTCGGAGGATTCGGGGTTTATCAACGGCTCGACCATCTCGGCCAATGGTGCCCAGTTCTTCGCTTAAGGCCCCGATCGCGGTGAAAAAAAGGGCCGACCCAATTGGGCCGGCCCTTTTCTGTATCCCGTAAGAACGCGCGCGCTGCGCTCAGCGGGAAACTGTCGCCTGATCAGACCGCAACGGTTTTGGCCCTGATCGCCTTGCGGGACTGCCACAGCCAAGTCCAGAAATCGCGCAGCACCTGCCCGCGCTCGGCGTGGGCACGCGCAATGGCATCACGGGTGGCGGCATTTACTTTATATTCCAGCATGACAAGGCTCCTTCGGTTCAGGCTTGTTTACCTGTCGTCACTATGCCCCCAGCCCATAGTGGGCACAAACGAGACTTTTCATCTGCTCAGTTAAGTAATACTTGTGTGAAATGTCGAACCGTCTCCCACCGCTCACCGCCCTGCGCGCCTTTGATGCCGCTGCCCGCCATATGTCGTTCGCGCTGGCGGCGGCTGAATTGCACGTCACCCCGGCGGCGCTGTCGTTTCAGATCAAATCGCTGGAGGAGCATCTGGGTCAGCCGCTGTTTCTCCGCAAGAACCGCATGGTCGAGCTGACCGAGGCCGGGCGCAGCCTGGCCCCCGGCGCGGCGGAAGGCTTTCAATCACTGTCAACCGCCTGGGCTGCGACGCGACGTTTGCAGGACAATACCAATCTGACCGTCACTGCCGGCCCGGCGCTGACGGCAAAGTGGTTTGCCCCCCGATTATACGAATTTGCCCGCGCCCACCCAGAGATCGACCTGCGGTTCTCGGCCACTCTGCGCCAGATGGATCTGGCGCGGGACGATGTCGATGTGGCGATCCGCTTTGGCGAGGGCGCTGACGACGGTCTTTACAGCGTACCGGTCAGCAAGGAATGGCTGACACCTGCGATGTCGCCGGAATTGGCCGAGCAATTTCCAACCCCCGAAAGCCTGATGAAGGCCCGGCTGATCTATGACGATTCGATTGGCTTTCTACGTCCGCCCTGTGATTGGCCAACATGGTTCAGGGCGGTGGGGCTTGACCATACTCCGGTCCATGGCACTCATTTTTCCAATGCCGACCACGCGGTTGATGCTGCGATTGCCGGGGTTGGTGTGGTGTTGGGACGGCGCGCGATGATCGTCAAGGATCTGGCCGATGGCCGTCTGGTCGCCCCCTTCAAGGTCGCGATTGAAACCCAGGGGCGGTTCCGCTTCCTGTGCCTGCCTGGGGCCGAAACACGGCCACAGATCGCCGCATTTCGCGATTGGTTCTTTGCCGAGATTGAAAAAACTGTTCATATCTCGGATCACTTCACCATCATCCCAGTTGAGGACATCCCTCCCCTATGAGTAAATCCAAAGCCACCGCGATCGGTTTCATCGCCGTTCTCCTGTGGTCGCTGCTGGCGCTGCTGACCGTCGGCTCGGCGCCAACGCCGCCGCTGCTCCTAAACGCCATCTGTTTTAGCATCGGCGGCACCCTTGGGTTGATCTGGACACTGGCCAGCGGCCAGTTGGGACAATTGCGCCGGGTGTCCTGGAAGGTCTACGCCTTTGGCACGGTTGGGCTGTTTGGCTATCACGCGCTGTATTTCTCGGCGCTGCGACTGGCCCCGGCGGCTGAGGCCGGGCTGATTGCCTATCTCTGGCCGCTGCTGATTGTGCTGTTTTCCGGCTTGCTGCCCGGCGAAACCCTGCGTCGCGGCCACCTGATCGGCGCGGCCCTGGGCTTTGCCGGCGCCGCCACCATCATCGCCGGTGGCGGCACCGGGTTTCAGATGCAGTTTCTGCCCGGCTATGGGCTGGCGCTGCTCTGTGCACTGACCTGGGCGGGCTATTCGGTGATCTCCAGACTGGTGGGATCGGCGCCGACCAGTTCAGTGGCGGTGTTCTGCTGCGCCACCGCGGTGGCCTCGTGGGGGCTGCATTTCGCCATCGAGGACACGGTCTGGCCGATTGGAGTGCTGGGCTGGAGCTCGACCCTGTTGCTGGGTCTGGGGCCGGTGGGACTAGCGTTTTATGTCTGGGATATTGGCGTCAAACAGGGCGACATTCAGATGCTGGGCACCAGTTCATACGGGGCACCGCTTTTGTCGACACTGGTTTTGGTCATGGCCGGGATTGCGGCGCCATCCTGGGGTCTGGCGGCGGCGGCGGTGCTGATCACCCTGGGCGCCATCATAGCGGCGCGGGCCAGCACATCCCTGTCCCGGCGCAAGGCATCCGACGCGGCGGGTAAGCGGTGATTATGCTGCATAGACGGTTGGGTGGGGCCGTCAGGCCCCGACCCACATCATGCTAGGTCAGTTCGACGCTCGATAAACGTTCGATTTCTTCCTTGAGTTTCAGCTTTTGCTTTTTCATCTCGGCGATTTGGAGCCCGTCCGTGCTGGGTGCGCGTTGCGCGTATTCCACTTCATCACTTAGGGTCACATGCTTCTTTTTCAGTTCAACCAGATGTGAGCTGAGGCTCATGGCAATCCTCCTTAAAAGCTTAGTTTGCCCGATCAGTGGACCACAAGAAATTGCATCTGTCACGCCGCAGACGCATTCATTTGTCATGAAATAATCACCTTCGGCCAGTTCTTGCCGGTCTATACAACCCCAACGGCAAAGCCCCGCGCAACCCTACCGCCCGCCCGGCCATTCCAGCGCTGCACCCTTGCGCAGAATGGCTGCAATACAGGGTTGATAACTGTCGCCATCCCCCTCGTGCCGCGCGCCCTTGTGCAGGATCAGCGGCGCGTGCAGGCGAAACGCGGCGCGGCCGGATTTGCGGGCCCGCAGAATCAGCAATTCAGGCGCCCGCCCCACCCGCGCGGCCAAGGGCAGCACTTCGATCGAGCCCAGCCGCCCGTCGCAGGCGATCAGCATCTCGGGGAGCCGGTCAATGCGCTGGATCATATGCAGCATGCCCTGTGGCGCCAGCCGCTTTGCCGCCACCGCGATCCAATCCGCCAGCGGCGTCTGCTCGCCCAGGGCGGTGGCCCGTCCGGCATCGGGTGAGGGGCTGTGCGCCCCGCGGGAATAATAGGGAGGGTTCGCCAGAACATGGTCAAACTGGCGCTGCCGCAGATCCTCGGGCAGCCCGGCCAGATCACAGTGCACCACCGCGAGGTCAATGCCGTTTTCAACGCCGTTCCGCCGCGCCAGCTGGGCATAGTCGGGCTGCAGCTCCACCCCGGTCAGGTCCAGATCCGGCACCCGCGCGCCAAGACAGAGCAGCACCTGCCCTGCCCCACAGCCAAGCTCCAGTACCCGCTGATTGGACCGTGCCGGAACGCTGGCCGCCAGCAACACCGGATCCACCCCGGCGCGATAACCATCCTTGGGCTGCCACAAGCGGACCTTACCGCCTAGGAAATCGTTGCAGGTCAGGGCGCTGTCGTTGAAGTCGCTCATTTGCCCAAAGGAATTTCATTGTCAGTCATCACCCGCTCAGCGGCGGCGTGATCATCAAGGCGAACCATCAGACGACGCGGGAAAATTCCGATGCCTCCCTCAAGAATGCTCATATTTACGTCGAGCTGAAAGCAGTCTATATCCTCCCCCTGAAGAAGGGCAGAGGCAAAGGCCATGATGGTTGGGTCGGTGCTGCGCAAAAGTTCCTTCATAAGATGGGATCTAAGGGCAAGGCTGGTCGGATGTCGAGCCTTGCAGTCGGGAATATAATGAACCAGAGTTTGGCACAGAAACCGCACGAACAATTGGCGGCCACCTTGAGCGGTGAAATGGATGCAGTGAATGAGCTGATCCGCACCCGAATGGCCTCGAAGCACGCGCCACGCATTCCTGAGGTCACCGCGCATCTGGTAGAGGCCGGCGGAAAACGGCTGCGGCCGATGCTGACCTTGGCTGCGGCCAAGCTGTGCGGATATGACGGGGTGCATCACCTGAAACTGGCCGCCACGGTTGAGTTTATTCACACCGCCACCCTGTTGCATGACGATGTGGTTGATGAAAGCGGCCAGCGCCGTGGCCGTCCCACTGCCAACCTGCTGTGGGACAACAAATCATCGGTCTTGGTCGGCGACTACCTGTTTTCCCGCAGCTTTCAGTTGATGGTCGAGACCGGCAGCCTGCGGGTGCTGGACATTCTCGCCAATGCCTCGGCCACCATTGCCGAGGGCGAAGTGCTGCAGATGACTGCGGCGCAGGACCTGAACACCGGCGAAGACATCTATCTGCAAGTGGTGCGCGGCAAGACGGCGGCGCTGTTCTCGGCTGCCACCGAAGTTGGCGGCGTGATTGCCGGTGCGGATGAAGCGCAGGTCAAGGCGCTGTTCACCTATGGCGATGCGCTGGGGATCGCCTTTCAGATTGCCGATGACCTGCTGGATTATCAGGGCGATGCCAAGGCCACCGGCAAGAACGTCGGCGATGATTTCCGCGAGCGCAAGCTGACCTTGCCGGTGATCAAGGCGGTGGCGCAGGCCACGCAAGAAGAGCGTGATTTCTGGAAGCGCACCATCGAGAAAGGTCGCCAAAAGGACGGTGATCTGGAGCATGCGATGGCGCTGATGGGGAAATACGACACCCTGACGGCAACCCGGAATGATGCCTATGGCTGGGCCACCAAGGCCAAGGATGCCTTGCGGGTTTTGCCGGATCATCCGATCCGTCAGATGCTGCATGATCTGGCGGATTATGTGGTCGAACGGTTGAACTGAGTGGGCTTTGAGTGGGCTTAGGGGGCGCTGCCCCCTCTTGACCTTGCAGGTCAATTCACCCCTGAGGTATTTTTAACAAGAAGAAGCTGGCGGGGATTTGGATTTGAGGGCGGCGCTGCGAGACACGATTGAACGCGACAATGGCTGCGCCGGTCAGGACCTCTCCGGCTTTGACTTTGAGCGGATCAATGGCGCGGAGGAGCTATCGTTTCGCGACTGCATCATCCGCGACAGCCACATCAAGGGGGAGATGTTGGCCGCCAGCATCTGGAGCAACTGCAGGTTCATCAACTGTCAGTTTATTGGCGCCGATCTGAGCGATGCGCGGTTTGACGGATCGGTGTTCTTTGAGGGGGCGACCACCCGTGCCACCGCGTTTCGCTATTGCGATCTGGGGCGAGCGCGTTTTGCAAACTGCAATATGGCGCTGGTCAAAATAAATGGCTGCGAGGCCTATGATGTGGCCTTTGAAGACTGCCAGATGCGGGGGCTGGATCTGGACAACACCAAGCTGGTGCAGAGTGCGGGCAAGCGAAGGTTCGCCAGCGCCCGCTTCAAGGCCTGCCAGTTGGCGGACGCCATATTTGACAAACTGGACCTGACCTCCTGTTCCTTTGAAGCCTGTGATCTGTCTTATGCGACGTTCCAGCAATCGCGGCTGGTCAATGCCGTGATGCGCGACTGCAACCTGCAGAGCATTGAGACAACGGATGCGAATTTCGCCGGGGCGGATCTGCGCGGCAGTGATCTGCACGGGTTCAGGCTGACCGGCCTGAAGAGCCATGCCGGCATGAGAGTCTCGGCGGGGCAGCAACATCATTTGCTGACCGGCCTTGGCATCGATGTCACTCCGGATGGCGGTTGAACCGCAGGACTGATCACTAGCTCAGTTCAGTTGCGACGCACCACCAATCAGAGTTCGCGGCACCGATATCGTAAGCTGCACGGTGGGCGGCTATCATAGTGGGATACAGGGCAAAGCATGTGGCCCCAGAGCCTGACATCCGCGCCAACAGCATATTGCCGGTGCACTTCATTTCAGACAGCACTTGGTCGATTTGAGGGGCAATCGCCGCTGCTGGGACATGCATGTCGTTGCGCTGTTCGGACAGCCACGCGGCACAATCCTGTGCGCTGGAAAATTCGGGGATATTAGACGGCATTGGCGGGTTGTCACGCCAGGCCAGTGCAGAAAAGACAGCGCCAGTTGGCACAGGGACGCCGGGGTTCACCAGAAGCGCCGGGAGTTTGGGCAGTGCAACACGGCTGATCTGATCGCCAATTCCTTGCATGCGCGACGCCTGTGCCGCCATACAAACGGGCACATCCGCCCCCAGAGAGAGGTGAAACTCTTTGGCTGTTGGAAGACCCTGAATGGCAAGTGTTTTTAGCACGGACGCGGCGTCAGATGAGCCGCCACCAATGCCGGCCCCATGCGGCAAGGCCTTATCCAGCTGGATGCGCCCGGACCACCCCGCCCCTGTCGCGGCCTGCCAGACCAGATTGCGGTGATCGGTGGGCACGCCCTCGGCAAATTCGCCAGACACATCAATCGAGAGCTGGTCGCCCGGTGTTAGCCAAAGACGGTCCCCGACATCGGCAAACACCACCAAACTGTCGAGCAGATGATAGCCGTCCGGGCGCTGGCCGGTCACATGCAGAGTCAGGTTGATCTTGGCGGGGGCAAAGGCCTCAGCCGTCATTGGCCAGCTTCAGCGGTTCGGCACCTTCATCGGCCAAAACCTGATCCAGGCCAATTTCAAGCTTGCGGCGAATGCGCTCCGGGTCGGCCTCGCTGTCGAGATCTTCGGGATCAACAAAGGAGAGCGCCCGCTTCCACTGAAATTCAGCCTCGCGATAGCGGCCGACGGCCCAGAACACATCGCCCAGATGATCGTTGACCACCGGGTCAACCGGCATCAGCGCCGCCGCCCGTTCCATCTGCGCGCTGGCCTCGCCGTAGCGGCCCAGACGATACAGCACCCAGCCCAGAGAATCCCGGATATAGCCCGAATCGGGGCGGGCTTTGACCGCGCGCTGGATCATGCTCAGCGCCTCGTCCAGCTTGATCTGCTTTTCGACCAGCGAGTAGCCCAGATAGTTCAGCACCTCGGGGCGATCCGGGTTCAGCACCAGGGCGGCGCGGAAATCAGCCTCGGCGCGGTCCCATTGGTCCAACCGTTCCAGACTGATGCCGCGGGCATAGAGAATGAACCAGCTTGACGTCTTTCGCTGATCCAAAATCGACAGGGCGGTGTCATAGGCCGCAACCGCCCCGGCATAATCCTCTTGCTGGCGCAGCAAGTCACCCAGTGACGAATAGACGTTGGGCTGATTGGGGACCTCCCGTGTCAGCTGCTCGAGCACCTCGATCGCGGCGTCCGGCTTGGCGGCGCGGCGCAGCGCCTCGGCGCGGCCCAATTCAGCGGCGTGATAGTCGGGGTGACCCGGCTGCACCAGTTTGTAGGTGGCCACTGACAGATCGTAACGGCCCAGTTTCTCCAGCAGGTCGGCGCTGAGCAGGATCGAATCCATATGAGAGGGGCTGAGCACTGCGGCCATGCGGGCATAGACCAGCACATAGTCATTGGCAGCCTCGCCGCTCAGCGCCGAGGCCACGGTGTAGAACACCTCGGCAATGCCATCGGTGACCGTGGCGGCCTGAAGGAAGGGCAGCGTTTCATCCCCGGCAAGGCGGTCATAGATGACCGACAGCGCCGGATCCAGCTGGCTGCCAAAGGCGTCGGTCAGGAAGGTCATCGCCTGTTCATTGCGACCCAACTGCGACAGCACCTGCACCCGGGCCAGCACCGCGCGGCGGGTGATCTTGGACAACCGGCCATCGTCAGCCGCAAACAGCGCCTCAGAGGCGTCGAATTCGCCAATCGAGGCCAGAGCCAGCGCCCGGTGGTAGCGCGCGAACAGCCGCAGGCCTTCGTCCTCGGCGACGCGGTCAAATTCGGCCAGCGCCTGGGTCACATTGCCCGCGCCGAGCTGGGCCCAGGCTGTCACCAATCCATCCACCAGCGGGCCAATGCCCTGTTTCTCCGGGTCGCGATCCAGCAGCGCCTGATAATCCTGCGCCTGGGCAAAGCCGCCAACCATCACCATATTGGCAATCTGGCTGTTGATACCGTCGTCCCACATGCGTTGCGCCACCGGATGCGCCCGTTTCAGCTGGCCCAGCGCCATCTGCGCAAACACCACGTTTTCCATCAACACTGCGTTCTGAGGATCACGCACCAGCGCCCGGGTATAGTAGTTGGCCGCCGCTGCAAAATTGCTGTCATAGGTCGCGGCACGGCCTGCCAGATAGGCACCAGCGGCTTCCTGCGCCGAGGCCGGAGCCGCCGCAGCAAATGCCATAGAAAGGGCTAAAGCCGCCGTTGCGGCGCGTCGGAAAGGAAAAGTCACCGGATCGAATGCCTCGCTATTTTAATTTCCAACCACGCTAGGCGCTCGCAGGCGAGGACGCAATGGCACGCGTTGCCACCAAGGGCCAATACACGGTTTTTTGCCTATTGTGGCAAATAGCGGCGGCGGTTGCCCTGCCCGTATGGGTCTAAGCGCGGAGCTATTGCCCGGCGCGACCGCCAGGCAATGCATTCACGGATTGGCCTCACATGTTTGGATAGTTCGGGCCGTCGCCACCCTGCGGGGTGACCCAGGTGATGTTCTGGCTGGGGTCTTTGATGTCGCAGGTTTTGCAGTGGACGCAGTTCTGGAAGTTCACCACAAACTCGGGCTTGCCATCTTTCTCGACGATCTCATAGACGCCAGCCGGGCAATAGCGCTGCGCCGGCTCGTTGTATTTGGGCAGGTTGACGCTGATCGGCAGGCTTGGGTCGGCCAGTTGCAGGTGGCAGGGCTGGCTTTCCTCGTGGTTGGTCATCGCAAAGCTGACGTTGGTCAGGCGATCAAACGACAGTTTCCCATCCGGCTTTGGATAGGTGATCATCTTGTGCTTGCTGGCCTCTTCGGTGGCCATCGCATCGTTCTTGCCGTGCTTGACGGTACCAAAGAACGAGAACCCAAGCAGGGTGTTGGTCCACATGTCCAGACCGCCCAGCATCAGCGAGGCCATCATCCCCCACTTGGACCACATCGGTTTGACATTGCGGACCTTTTTCAGATCGTCGCCAATGACACCGTCGCGGACCTCACTCTCATAGGCGGTCAGCTCATCGCCGGAACGCTCTGCCTTGATCGCCTCAAAGGCGGCTTCGGCAGCGGCCTTGCCCGAGAACATCGCATTGTGGTTGCCCTTGATGCGCGGCACGTTGACCATGCCCACCGAGCAGCCCAGCAGTGCCACACCGGGTGCCACCATCTTGGGCATCGACTGATAGCCACCTTCGGTGATTGCGCGGGCGCCGTAAGCAACGCGTTTGCCGCCTTTCAGCAGTTCCGCGATCATCGGGTGATGCTTGAAGCGCTGGAATTCCATATAGGGGAAGACGTTCGGATTGCGGTAGTTCAGGTGCACCACAAAGCCGATGTAAACCTGATTGTTATCCAGGTGATAGATGAACGAACCACCGCCGGCATTGCCGCCCAGAGGCCAGCCCATGGTGTGGGTAACTGAGCCCTCTTTGTGCTTGGCGGGATCAATCTCCCAGATCTCTTTCATGCCAAGGCCGAATTTCTGCGGCTCATGGCCCGCTTGCAGGTCGTATTTGGCAATCACCTCTTTCGACAGCGATCCACGCACACCTTCGCCGAGGAAGACATATTTGCCGTGCAGCTCCATGCCGGGCTCATATGACGGTCCCGGGGTGCCATCCGCATTTTTGCCAAACTCACCGGCAACAACGCCTTTGACTTCGCCCTTGTCGCCAAAGATCAGCTCGGAACAAGCCATGCCGGGGAAGATTTCGACACCCAGCTCTTCGGCCTGTTCCGCCATCCAGCGACAGACGTTGCCCATCGACACGATATAGTTGCCGTGGTTGCTCATCAGCGGTGGCATCGGGAAGTTGGGAATGCGGACCCGACCGGCCTCGCCCAGCATAAAGAATTTGTCGTCCGTGACCGGCACAGTCAGCGGCGCGCCCTTGGCCTTCCAGTCCGGGATCAGCGCATCCAGACCGCAGGGGTCCAGCACCGCGCCGGACAGGATATGGGCGCCAACCTCAGAGCCCTTTTCCAGCACCACAACCTCAAGATCAGCATCCAGTTGCTTAAGCCGGATCGCCGCCGAGAGACCCGCAGGGCCGGCCCCGACGATCACCACATCATATTCCATTGCTTCGCGTTCAAACTCGGCCATCAGGCGCTCCTTGGCTATATTTCGCTACCGGCGCCGCTGGGCGCAACTTTGTTTCGCGAATGATTAGCCACCACCAGATACCAAGGTCAATCCGAACTCGACGTTTGACTGCCGTTGAAGGGTATTTTGAGACCAAAAAATGTAAAACTCCGCGCCTCAGCTGCGATTTTCCGTCTCCGAGTGATCCCCCATCAGGAATCTGGGCCCCTTGCCCTTTGTGGCGGCCTGATCCTGGGGGTTGTACAGGGCGCAGTTTGGCAGCGACAGGCAGCCACAGCCGATGCAGCCATCCAGATTGTTGCGCAGCTGTTGCAGGGTCTCGATGCGCTGGTCGAGATGGGCGCGAAACCCCTCGGAGATCCGCGCCCAGTCCTGTGGCGTCGGCGTTCGACCGCCTGGCAAAGCCTTTAGCAAGCCGCCGATCTCGGGCAGGGAAAACCCGAACTTCTGGGCAATCATGATAAAACTCAGCCGCCGGATATCGGCGCGGTGAAAGCGCCGTTGCCCACCGCTGTTGCGCCAGGGCTCAATCAGCCCCTGGGTCTCGTAATAGCGAATGGCCGACACCGCCAAGCCGGTTCGGTCGGCAAGGGAGCCGATGGAAAGTCCGCTGGATGCCATCATCTGTCCTCTGTGTTCTGTGTTCTGTGGTCAGAAATACCTTGACCTCAAGTTAGGTTTAGAAATTACGGTGAGCCGGTACAAGTCAAAACATCACCCAACAGGAGGCCCTCTTATGCCCGCAATCCTTGAACACTCCAATTTCACCGTCTCCGACCCGGACGCCACCGCCGCCTGGATGTGCGAGATCTTTGGCTGGCACATTCGCTGGTCCGGGGCCTCCAAGGATAATGGTTACACCGTCCATGTCGGCAGTGATGACAGCTATCTTGCACTGTACCGGCCCGATGTCACCGCAACCGCCAAGGGATCCAGTTACACCACCATCGGCGGGCTCAACCACATTGCGCTGATTGTCGAGGATCTGGACGCCTCGGAGCAGGCCGTGAAGAAAGCCGGTTTCACCCCCGGCAATCACGGCGACTATGAGCCCGGAAGGCGGTTCTACTTTCACGACGCCGACCGGATTGAATACGAACTGGTGCAATATGAGGCCCCTTAAGCCCGTCAAATGCGCAATTTTACGCCAAACTCACCCTACAGGCAGATTTGACGGTCAACAGACAGATCCTGCCCCTTGCATTTAGGGGCGGCTTTGGGTCAGGTGGATATCAACCCAACTTGGCGCCCCGTTGCAGATCGCATCGGGGCGCCGGTTTTTAAATCGACACGCACTGTTATAGATATCTGGACCCAGTCACATGGACAAAATTCCGATGACCCCGGCGGGTTATGCCGCCATCGAAGTTGAATTGAAGCAACTGAAGAGCGTCGAGCGCCCTGCCATCATTCAGGCCATCGCCGAGGCCCGTGAGCATGGCGACCTCTCGGAAAACGCCGAATACCACTCGGCCCGCGAAAAGCACTCGTTCATCGAGGGCCGGGTCAAAGAGCTGGAAGGCGTGCTGAGCTTTGCCGAAGTGATCAACCCGGCGAAACTGTCCGGCACCATCAAATTTGGCGCCAAGGTCACTCTGGTGGATGAAGACACCGACGAAGAAAAGACCTGGCAGATTGTCGGCGAGTATGAGGCGGACGTGGAAAGAGGGATGTTGAACATCAAATCGCCCATCGCCCGCGCCCTGATTGGCAAAGACGAAGGCGACAGTGTCGAGGTTCGCACCCCCGGCGGTCAGCGCTCATACGAAGTGCTGAAGATCGTCTATTCCTGACCCCTCCCTTTGATTTTGAGCCTTGTTGATGACCGGACAACACCCAGACCAAGACAGCAAACGCAGCGCCTCGGCGCGACTGTATGATCAGCCACGCCCCGTCGCCATTACCCATGTCGAGATTTGGGCACTGGTGATCAGCGTCCTGTGGGTTCTGGGGGCAGGCTGGGTCGGGTTCTCCGGCGGTGATCAGGCGACGGATCTTGCTGGGTTGCACCAGTTGATGGCCATTCTGGTGGTGCTGATGCCGGTGCTCATGGTCTGGGTGGCGGCAATCACCATTCGCTCCAGCAAGGCGATGCGCGAAGAGAGCCAGCGCCTGCATGCGGCGATTGATGGGTTGCGCGCGGCCTATGTCATGCAACAACAGCTGAGCGCGGCCGGCAGTGAACCCTCGGTCAGCAAAAAACTGGATGAAATCGCCGAGGCCACCCGCAAGACCGAAACCACACTGGCCACCTTTCACTCGACCCGTCGCGATACCCCACGGGCGGCGATTCCGACGCCAAAAGCCGAGCAACCCGCCGAGGATCAGGGGCTGCTGGCGCTGGGAACCACCGCCGAAGACATTGCCGCAACCCTGTCGATGACCGATTTCATCCGGGCACTGAATTTTCCGGAAACCGCCGAAGACGAGGAAGGCTTTGCCGCCCTGCGTCAGGCGCTGCAGGATCGCAAGGCGGCGCAGATCATCCAGGCGGCGCAGGATGTGCTGACCCTGCTCAGTCAGGATGGCATCTATATGGACGACCTGCGCCCGGACATGGCCCGCCCCGAGATCTGGCGGCAGTTTGCCCAGGGTGCCCGCGGCCGCCCGGTGGCGGCTTTGGGCGGGGTGCGTGACCGGACCTCGCTGGCGCTGACCGCCGCCCGCATGAAGCAAGACCCGATCTTTCGCGACGCGGCGCACCATTTCCTGCGCCGGTTCGACCAGATGTTTTCCGAATTTGAAAGCGACGCCTCGGACAGTGAGGTTGCCGCCCTTGGTGAAACCCGCACCGCCCGCGCCTTTATGCTGCTGGGTCGCGTGGCCGGCACTTTCGACTAGACGTTCAGTCCCGGCATCTGGTGGATCGGGTTTGGGATGAATCTATCTGGCTCAGAAGTCCAGATTTTGCAGATGTATTCCTAGGGCGTCAGGCCGCTAAGTGTTTTGAGACGACGCGCGTAATTGTAGGCATCAGGGAAGTCACTGAGATGGCAGCGCAGTTGATCGTGGTTGTCGTAGTGATAACGCTTGACGGTTGCGTCTTTGAGTGTGCGGTTCATTCGCTCGACTTGACCATTCGTCCAAGGGTGGCTGGGCTTGGCTAGGCGGTGCTCGATCCCGTTTGCAGCGCAGATCAAGTCGAACCTCATAGGCCGGGAATATGGTGTGTTCCGGTTGCGTGGCTACTCAGAAAATTGGATGCCGCTCGCCATTGGGCTCGAACCAATGGCGCCTTCAATGGCTCGCTCCGTCAGGATTGTGTGGATCTTGTAGGGAACAGCGGCCAGCACCTCCTCCAGAAACGCCCAGGCTGTCTTGCGGTTCGCTTTGTCCACAAGCCCCATCTACCGAAACAGGGACGTGGTCCGGAACGAAAAGATGACCGAACCGTCCTGAACGGCATTTTCTATATCTGCGCACCGGTGCCCCTTGGCGCGACCTGTCGGAGCGATATGGTCCGCGTACAACAGTCTATAGCCGTTATGTTCGATGGGGTGAGCGCGGGGTTTGGCGGGATGCCTTTGAGGCTCCTGCGGTTGAATGCGAGGACGCTCTGATTTCCCCCCTTCACGGCGATTGCGGGCAATCACCTATCATGCGGTGGACAGCTTCATCGTCAAGGCGCACCGGACGGCCTCTACGGTTTGAGATCACGGGGGCGCAAACCCATGACAGTAAAGCGTTCGGCGCCGTCATTGGTTGGCAGAAACAACCCGCTGCAATCGGTGCCGACAAGGCCTATGGATCGGCAGCGATCCGCCAGGCTATCTTAGATGAAGGCGCTCTGGCGGTGATTCCGTCCAAGTCAAACGCCCGCACCCACATCCCACATCCCACATGATAGCGACATCTACGCAAAACGAAACCTCGTGGAGCGGTTCTTTTGCAGGGTGAAGGATATGCGCAGGCTGACGACCAGATACGAAAAGCTGAAACGCAACTTCCTTTCCATGGTCCAGCTTTTCGCGATCAGATGCTGGATCAATTGTGTCCAGAGCCTAACCACCGCAAGCACTCCCGCCGATCGCTGCCGCATCACAGATGCCTGACTCTCGTTGGGCCTGGCGCCGCGCAAGGCGCGGCGCAGCCTCCGGCGGAGGTATTTTTAACAAGAAGAAGGTCCACACCGGGAGAGTTCCCCGCCCTGCGGCATGCGGTGAGCCCGGGCTCATGTATCTGGCGGCTAGACCCGGCCTCGCCGCGCTTGGCGCGGCGCCGGGCCCAACGGGAAGCGGGCCGTAAGGCCCAATGACGGGCGGGAGGTCCGGCCTAAAGGGCAAAGCTGCTGTAGGGCAGAAAGCGCACCAGATCTCCCGGCTGTATATCAACCGCCCCCTCGCCCAGTTCCACCAGCCCCTCGGCCCAGCTGAGACCGCTGATGCGGCCAGATCCTTCGGAGGCGAAGGTCTCGACCCGGCCCTGTCGGATGCGCGCGCGCAGGTATTCGCGGCGGCCCGGTTTCTTGCGTTTCGCAAATCCGGCGGCCACCGCAAAGCCCAGCGGCTCGGCCCAGCCGGCCCCGGCCATCAGTCCCAGCGCCGGGCGCGCAAAGATCAGGGTGCAGACCAGCGCCGCCACCGGATTGCCCGGCAAGCCAAAGATCGGCGTGCCCTCCCACATGCCCAGCGCCAGCGGACGGCCGGGTTTCAGCGCGATGCGCCAGTGCTGGATCGCGCCTTTTTCGGTCAACAGCGCCGAAACATGATCCTCATCCCCCGCCGAGGCGCCGCCGCTGGTCACAATGACATCAACATCAGCCGCCGCGCTGTTCAGTCGCGCCTCAAGCGCATCCCGGTCATCGCCAACCCGCCCCAAATCCACCGCGGCAAAGCCCATCTGCCCTAGCAGCCCCAGCAGCATCGGCCGGTTGGCGTCGTAGATCTGGCCTGCCCCGGCGGCTTGCCCCACCTCGACCAGCTCGTCGCCGGTGGAGAGCACCCCAACCCGCAACTGTTGGCGTAGCGGCAGTTGCGACAGGCCGGTGGCCGCCGCCAGCGCCAGATCAGCGGGGGTGACAACCCGGCCCTGGGCAAAGACAACATCCGAGGCGGTGACATCCTCTCCGGCACGGCGGGCATTGGCGCCTTTTTTCAGCGAGCCGTGAAAGGCAATCTGGTGGCCATCACAATTGACATCTTCCTCGAGGATCACCGTATCGACCCCCTGCGGCAGCGGCGCGCCGGTCAGCACCCGGATCGCCGATCCTGCGGGTACGGTACCGTCAAAGGGGATGCCCGCCGCCGCCCGCCCCTTGATCAGCGGCAGCAGCTGCGGCCCCTCGGGGATGGGACCGGCAAAGCCATAGCCATCCACCGCCGTATTGGCCAGCGGCGGGTTCGAGCGCAGAGCGGTGACATCCGCCGCCAGCACCCGTCCCAGAGCCTGATCCAGCGGCAGCATCTCGGCGGCGGTGACCGGTGAGAGGCGCTGGCGCAGGCTGGCCAGAGCCTCAGCCACCGGGGTCCAGTGGGTGCCTGCGGGCAGCGCAAAACAATCATTGCGCAGGGGCGGTGGTTTGATCATTGTGATGTCCCGTTTGTTAGGCCCAGCTCCGCCAAGATGAAGTTGGCAATTGCGGCGGTGTCGTTCAGGTCAAACAGCGGGCGGTCCAGATCAAGTGGGACATCGCTGGCCACCGCGTGGATTGTGGCATCATCCAAAGCAATGAGAGGCTGGGCCGCCACCTGGCGATGCGCCTCGATCTTGGGGTGGGCCTCGCGCTTGTAGCCTTCGATCAGCACCAGATCGACCGGCGTCAGCCTCGTCAGCAGTTGATCCAGCGAAGGTTCATCTGCACCGCGCAATTCCTGCATGATCGCCACCCGCTGGCGCGAGGCCAGGATCACCTCAGACGCGCCCGCCTGGCGATGCCGGTGACTGTCGGTGCCGGGCTGATCCACATCCGTGGAGTGATGCGCGTGTTTGATGGTTGAAACACTGAAGCCCCGGGTGATGAAATCTGCCACCAGACGTTCCATCAGCCCGGTCTTGCCGCAGTTTTTCCAGCCGGTGATTCCGTAAATATTCATGAGTGCTCGACCAGCATAGCCTCGGCCTTACTCAGGTCTTCGGGGCGGTTGATGTTAAAGAAGGGATCATAGTCCCAGTTGGGGAACATGGCATCCGCGGCGCCGTGGCGATTGGTCCATAGCACCACCTTGCGCATGCCACCGTTCAGGGCAGCGCGCAGGTCTTCGCGCAGCGCCACCGGCCACAGGCCAAAGGTCGGCTGTCGCAGAGTGCCGCGCTCCGGGTCCGGGGTGGCGGCGAGGGCGATAGTGGTACCGTCCAGTTTGGCGGCGAGTTGCAGCACCTCGACCAGATCCGGCGGGAAAAACGGCGTGTCGGCGGCGGCGGTGACGATACTGTCCGCCCCCTGCCCGGCGGCATAGTCCAGCCCGGCCAGCACCCCGGCCAGCGGTCCGGCATAGCCGTCGATACTGTCCGCCAGCACCGGCAGGCCGAAGTCGGCAAACCGCTTGGGATCGCCATTGGCGTTAAGGGCGATGCCGTCGACCTGCGGCTGTAGCCGCTCGATCACCCGGGTCAGCAGGGTCTGGCCGCCCAGTTGCAACAGCCCCTTGTCGCCGCCGCCCATGCGGGTGGCGAGGCCCCCGGCCAGAATTATGCCCATGGGTTTGGTCATAAATGCTCTCTTTCATCATAATCCGGAAAATTCGAATTTTCCGACTCGAATTCTTCGAAGAATTCGGACATTGCCTTAACGATCCGCACTCTTGCGCCGGTGCTTGCCATCTTCGACCGACACCGTCGCCGGATCCACATCCCGCTCTAGCCGGGCGTCGCCTGCCAGACAGACAAACCGCTGGCCGCGCATGCGACCAATCAGGGTCAGGCCAACCTCGCGGGCAATCTCCACCCCCCAAGCGGTAAAGCCGGAGCGTGAGGCCAGCACCGGGATGCCCATCATCGCCGTCTTGATCACCATTTCCGAGGTCAGACGCCCGGTAGTATACATGATCTTATCCGCAGCCGTGGCGCCTTCCGACACCATCCAGCCGGCGATCTTGTCCACCGCATTATGGCGGCCCACGTCCTCCATATAGACCAGCGGGTGGTCTTGCTGGCACAGCACCGAGCCATGGATGGCGCCGGCCTCAAGATACAGCGAAGGCGTGCGGTTGATCTTGCTGGCCAGCGTATACAGCCACGAGGTCTTGACCGGAGTGGCGGGCAGGCGGACATCCTCCAGCCCCTCCATCATGTCGCCAAACACCGTGCCCACCGCACAGCCCGAGGTGCGGGTCTTTTTCTTCAGCTTGTCCTCGTAACTGGTCTGAATCTCGGTGCGCACCACGACGGTTTCCAGCTCTTCGTCATAGTCGACGCCGGTGATCACATCATCGTCGCGCAGCATCCGTTGATTGCGCAGGAATCCCAGCGCCAGATATTCGGGGTAATCGCCAATGGTCATCGCGGTGACGATTTCCTGACTGTTCAGATAGATCGTCAGCGGCCTCTCCTCGACCACCGAAATCTGGCTGGCTTCGCCGTTGTGATCAACACCGGCGACAGCGCGGGTCAGCCGCGAGTTCCGCGGATTGGGCGCGATCAGATAGTCTGCCGTGTCGAATGTTTTGGGCAATTGCAACTCTCCCGGATCAGCCATAGGTCTGTGGCTTCAGACTAGGATCAAGCCATGCCATGCACCACCACCAAATCCGCCTTTTGGAGGGGATTTCGGGACAGCGCGCCGTTCATTTTGATTGCCGGCCCCTTTGGGCTGCTGTTTGGCGTCCTGGCGGCCGAAGCGGGACTAAATGTGCTGGAGGCCTTTGCCTTCTCGCTGGCGGTATTTGCCGGCGCCGCACAGTTCACCGCTTTGCAACTGATGCAGGAACAGGCGCCTACACTCATCGTTCTGGTGTCGGCCTTGGCGGTCAATTTGCGGATGGCGATGTATTCCGCCTCGCTGACGCCTTATCTGGGGGCTGCGCCGCTGTGGCAACGCGCCTTTGCCGCGTATTTTCTGGTGGATCAGTCTTATGCGCTGTCGATCGCCAAATTTGAGACCAACCCCGAGATGACCACGCCGCAGCGCATGGCCTATTTTTTCGGCGCCAGTGGCATCGTGACGCCGCTGTGGATGGGCGCCACCATTGTCGGCGCGCTGATTGGCTCGCAGGTTCCCGAGAGCTGGGGCTTGGATTTCGTGTTGCCGCTGGCCTTTCTGGCGATGATCGGGCCGATGCTGCGCACCCCGGCGCATCTGGCTGCCTGCTTTGCCGCTGTTGTCACCGCCTTGCTGGCGGCCGGCCTGCCGTACAACTTTGGCCTGATTGTTGCCGGGTTGACCGGCATGAGTGTCGGGGCTCAGACTGAGCTCTGGGTGGAGCGATACAAGATGCAGAAGGATATCGTCAGATGAGCCAGTTTGATAGCCTGACGCTGTGGACGGTGATCCTTGGTCTTGCCCTGGGCAGTTTCACCCTGCGGTTCGCCTTTTTGGCGCTGATGGGAGACCGCGCCCTGCCGGCCTGGCTGATGCGGCACCTGCGTTACACGGCGGTGGCCATTCTACCTGCCTTGGTGACGCCACTGGTGGTCTGGCCATCCGCCACCAACGGGTCGCTCAGCCTGCCGCATTTGGCTGCGGCGCTGATTGCACTGGCGGTGGGATATCTCAGCAAAAATATTTTCGCTGCCATGGGCACAGGAGCATTGGCGCTTTATGGACTTACTGTCCTGATCGGGTGATCTGAGATCGGAGGGTTGGCAGACCGTCAGCGAGGTACTACCGTTGTTAAACAATCCACTGAAAAGAGGAGGCCAACTATGCAAAACAGAGCAAAACGAACCGCATTGATGATCGTATTTGTCGTTGCCCTGCCCGCAAATGCGCTGCTGGCCGAGGTGGTGACAGAAACCACGACAACCACCGCGCCAGACGGCACCGAGACCACCACAGTCGTGACAACAGAGACCAATCCTGAACAGAGCAATAGCACGACCGTAGAACCCTGCGCCGTGGGGCCAACCTGCGCCACCGGAACCATCCGCAGGTCAGATCGGCGTCAAGACAGGCGTACGGGCAACCCGCGTATCAACAACTGAACATCTTGGTGGCCTATCTAGCTGGCCACCATCCGATTTGAAGCGTCAGCCGTTCAGCGCGGCATTGCCCCGGGCCAGACCGTCCTGCAGATCATCACTGTCAGATTCATAGTATTTTTTGGTCACAACCCCTGGCAGCGCACCAAAACTATCGGAGAGTTTCACCGGATAGAAGGTCTGGTTGACCTGTTCGAATCCGGGGACACCCGCCAGCAGCGAGGCGGTGGATTTGGCGCAGAAGGCACCGGAGACCCGGCCCGTCGCCCTAGCCCGCTGATAGGCGATCTCGGCCTGTTCCGGGGTCACTTCAACGGTTTGAATGACCACATGAAAAGTGCTGCGGGCATGGCCGCCACGATAGGCTTTTTCGACCCCCGGGGTGATGCCAAAGAGAACATCGTCAACTTCGGGCACAACATCGGCATAAAACGACCCGGCAGGGTCAAATATCACCCGCTCGGATGCGTTGATCATCAGCGAAGTATGACCGCCCTGGCCGCTGCGGTTGTTAACCATGGTAAACAGCGTCAGGGTGCTGGGGCCCGGCGCGCGGTACGACACCGCCGCCAAGGTGGCGGCATCCGCATTGGGCTGTGGCTGATCGGCGCAACCGCCCAACAGAGTCACCGCCAAAAGCGATGAGGTCAAAGCTGTAAAAATACGCACCGGGAGCTCCAGATCAGGTCGCGAAGATGGCCAGGAACACGGCCAGAACAATCATCGCAACGCAAAAGCGGCTGACGAAGGTCATAAATCCGGAGTAAACGTTTTCCTGGACCGTTGTGTCCATCGTTCCGTGCTGGTGATCTGCCATGGGTAATATCCTATTCGCGTGCATTTCACTTTGAATATCGCAAATAAAAAAGCCTGTCACCACGTCATTGCGGCGCAGGGCCACAGAAACGGCGTTAATTGCCGCTCCAACAAGCATCATAGCCATAGCCCCAGCGCCAGCTCAGCCCGCTGCAGGGCCCGCCGCCAAATCGCACCGAGTAATACATGCTGCCCGCCAGCAGTTCATAGGCCTCGGCCACCTGCGCCGGGCTGACCCCATAGACCACCGCCAACTCGGCTTGACGGGCCTGTCCGGTCTCGGTGACACAGAGCTGCAACGCCCGGTCAGCTGCCAGTCGCGCCGCATAGCTGTCGGCGGCCACCTGCGCCGCACCGGCCTGGTGATAGGCCCGGTCATGACTGACACAACAGGTTTCAAACGGCGGCTGTTGCTGGTGGTCGCGGGCGAATTGTGGCCAATAGGCTGCAACCGCCTGCCAGGTGCTGGACAGGCCACCGCTACAGCCATCGGTGGTAAAGGGATTAGCCGCCCCGGCTTTTGCCACCTGCACCATCAGCGCCTCATGCGCCTTCAGCTCCAGCCCGCGACCCAACTGGTCCCAGGCCTGAGCCGGGGCCGGTGCTTCCTGAGCCGGGGCTGGGCTGAACCACAGCGCCAACAGTACCGCCATCACAGAGCAGAGGCGCAATGACCTAGGGGCTGACATCTCTATACTCCCTGGGATTAAGATCCAGACCCAGCTCTTCGATCAGCCACAACACCATGCGTTCGGGGGTGTTCAGCTGCGCCCTGACCCGCAGCACCTCATGCACCAGCGCCGGTTCATCGGTGATCAGCCCATCCACCCCCATCGAGATCATTTTGGACATTTGCAGCGGATCGTTGACGGTCCAGACATAGATATCCTTGCCCGCGGCCTGCACCGCGCCAATCAGCGCCGGGCTGGCAATTTCGGCCCGCACCGCAACAAAATCCCCGTCCAGCCCGGCCAGATCACCGACCTTGGTGGCGGCCAGAATGCCCGCCCGCCAGTCGGGGCGCAGGGATTTCGCCTTTTGTACCGATCCGTATTTCAGCGACATAAAGGCGATCTGGTCCGCCATATCCGCCGCCTCGACCAGGGCGACGCTGCGGCCCTCCAGATCAACATCAAAGCCATAGTGCTTGAACTCGATCAGCAGCTTGGCGCGGCCCTTGACCTGCAGCAGAACCTCGCTCAACAGCGGAATGCGCTGATCGGCGTAAGCCGGGTCATACCAGCTGCCGATATCAACTTGCTGCAACTGCTCCAGAGGTGCGGCGTGGATCTGCAAATTGACCCTGGCCAGCTTCATCAAATCGGCGTCATGCATCACCACGATATGGCCGTCGGCGCTTTCCTGCACATCAATCTCGACCCAGTCAGCGCCCTGCTGCAGCGCCTCTTGGATCGCGGCTGTGGTGTTTTCCGGCTTGCTGCCGGCAGCGCCGCGATGGGCAATGATCTCGACTTCATCCGTGGCCTTTACCGCGTCAAACAGCGACTGGCCCAGCCACAGGGACATGCCGGCCAGAACAACTGCGACACCAGCAAAGCCCAGCAATCCGGGACGCAGCCGCGATTGCCCACGCAGGTAACTGGGCAGTGGCGGATGCGCGCCGCCAAAATGGCGATCCAGTATAAGCGCCAATGCGCCCAGCGCGATGGCCGACAGCACCGCGTCGCCCGTCACCCAGAACAACAGCACAACAAGCGACAGCAGCAACACCCGGATCAAGTCGGTCTCTTCGCCCACTGGCATCCAGGCGATAATCCCACCCGCCACAGCCGCCAATACCGCCACCAGAGCCGTGCGCAGTAACACCCAGACCACCAGTTCGATCTGCAACTTGAGATGATGCCCCTTCATTCGCTGGGTGCTGATCCCAAAACTGCTAGGCGGTGATTGATCCTCGAACAGCACCAGATGCAGCGCCAGCGCCCAGGCTGACAGCCGTTGCAACAGAACCAGCGCCAGCGCCAGTGCGATCACCCCGATCAGAGCCACCGCCAGTTTGAAGGCAGGCGGGTGATAGCTCAGGTAGTAATTGATGTCATATTCGGTCAGCAGTGCCCAGGCCACCAGCCCTGCCACCGCAGCAAACGGCGCCGCCAGCAGCAGAATTCGCAGCAGCAGCAGGCCAATGAAAACCGCCAGCACATATAGTTTTCTGACCACCGACAGCAGCGCCACGCGGGCGGTTTGCCAGCGGTCGGCTTGCTCATAACGCAGCGAGGCGGCCATCACCGCAAAGCCGGTGACCTCGCCCACCATCACGATGCTGACAACCACCAGCGACAGCACAAAACCGATCGGCGACAGCACAAACAGCGCAATATCCTGATCGGTCAGTGCCGATTGGCTGGAAAAGGATACCGCCAGGTTGACCATCCCCCCCAGCAGCGGTGCAATCAGCGCCAGAGCCAGCAGTCGCAGCGACACATGCACCGCCAGAAACAACCGCCAGCGCCGTCTGGCGCCACCATAGGCCTGTAAAACGTCGGATATAAATTTCAAACCAAACCTCCTGACATTCTGGCCCCATAGAACGACGGGGCGCGGCAGGTCTCAAGAGCGGATTGGCGCCAGCACAGGCTCAGCCGCGCAGCCCAAATGGCTCCCGCCCGGCATCGGTCTCCTGGCGGAGACGCTCTTCCCGTTGGGCGTGGCGCCGGTCCTGCGGACCAGCGCAGGGCTGCCGAGACGCACCAAAGCGGCCGATTTTTAGTCAGGTCTCTTCGAGGTCTGACGCCAGTTTAAACCCAATCCGGTTGGCGGGCTTGTCCTGTTGCGGTTTGGGCAGCGCCCGCAGCATCACGTTCAACTGGGTGACATGCTGCACCAGCTGGGTTTTGCCACCGGCGCCGTCGGTGCCGTAAAAGGTGATGATATCGGGATCGAAATAGCCCATGCCCTCGATCCGCAGCACCCCGGCCTCGCCGCCGACAAAGCCCATGGCGACCTCATGCTCGCCGTCCAGCTGTTCTTCAAAGTTCTGGATATAGAGGATCAGACGCTCATAGGCCCAGCGCGCGGCGCTTTTGTGATCGGCCAGTTTGTTCAGCGCCTCGGGCACTGTGGTCAATCCGGCCTTTGCCTCGGGGTCGGCGTGGACCTCGTGCAGGCACGGCAATACTGCGGCTTCAACCGCCTCTGCCGACGTTTTAATATTATCCCCCATAACGCTACCCCTTACGCTGGTACAGCCAGGCGCCATCGTCGCGGCGGCTGCGGTCCAGTTTGCCAATACAATACAGGTGGTTCACATGCGCCACCGCCTCAACCAGGGCAAGGCCGTATTCGCCTTCTCCGATGCTGCGTTTGAACAGGGTCGAGAAGCACTCAGCGGCGGTTTTGGGCTGATCCAGATACTCCAGCAGCCGTTCGAGCGCGCCGTGGTGATTGTCGATCAGCTGCCGCATCCGCAGGGGCAGCCGGGTGAAGGGCAGTTTGTGGCCGCCCAGCGCGATATGATCGGCGCGCGCCAGCGGTGCCAGCCGCTCGCAGGCTTCTAGCCAGTCGGCCAGCGGGTCGGCCATCGGTTCGGTGGCATAGACGCCGATGTTGGGGCTGATCGAGGACAGGATCTGGTCGCCGGTGATCACCAGATTGTCGTCGCGGCTCCAGAAGGTCGCATGTTCCGGCGCGTGGCCGTTGCCCATATGCACATCCCAGTCGCGACCCCCCATGCGGATCACATCATCCTGCTGGATGCGGGTAAAGCCCAGCGGCATCGGATAGACCACATCGGCAAAGTTGAAGGGCCGGTCGGCAACCCGTTTGTCATAGATCTCAGGGTCCATGCCGGCGCTGCGGTAATAGTCGAGGGTTTCCTGCGGCCAGACCTCCTGCACGTCCAGCGTCAGCATGCGGGCAAACAGCCAGGCGGTGCGGGTGGTCACCAGCTCAGCCCCGTGTTCGCTCTGAAACCAGCCGGCATTGCCGATGTGATCGGGGTGGTGATGGGTGACCACCACCCGCTTGACCGGCTTGCCAGCCAGCGGCCCCGCCATCAGTTGCTCCCAGATCGCGCGGGTCTTTTTGGAGGAGAACCCGGTGTCGATCACCGTCCAGCTGTCACCGTCGTCCAGCGCATAGACATTCACATGGTCCAGCTTCATTGGCAGCGGCAGCCGCATCCAGAGCACGCCTGTCACGATCTCGATCGCCTCGCCCGGTGCTGGGGGCACCTCCCAGGGGTGGCGCATGGTGACTTCGGGAACGCTGGTCATGATTGTCCTGCCAATTCTTCCAAGGTTAGCGCATAGGCGCCATCGGCGCCGGCCTGCGCATGGGCAAGCAGCCCTGCATGTTCCGGCAGCAGCCGGGTGATATAGAACCGCGCCAGTTTTTCACGCGGACCGCCCAGATCTGCCATCGCTGCGCTCAGGTGGAAGTGCCCCCCCAGTACCCGTGCAAAAGCCCGCAGGTAAGGAACCGCACCGGCAAAGCGGTCGTTCATTTTGTCCTGTGCCACAAGCCAGTCGGTGGCTTCACGCAACGACTCGCAGGCCTGCCAGACGCTTTCGGCCATGTTGGGATGGGTTGCGCGGGCCCGTTCTGCCTGTTCCTCGATCTCGTCCATCAGCCGGTTGGCCATATCGCCGCCGTCCAGCATCTTGCGGCCCACCAGATCCATCGCCTGAATGCCATTGGTGCCCTCATAAATCGAGGTCACCCGCACATCGCGCAGGAACTGCGCCGCGCCGGTCTCTTCGATAAAGCCCATGCCGCCATGCACCTGCACGCCGGTATCGGCCATCGAGATCCCGGTGTCGGTGCCAAAGACCTTGGAAATCGGGGTCAGAAACGCCGCCCTTGCGGCCCAGTCGGCGGCGCCGGTGGCGGCCTGCATATCAATGGCTACCGCACAGGACAGCATGATCGCACGAGCGGCAAACAGATCGGCCTTCATCGACATCAGCATCCGCCGCACATCCGCGTGATCGACGATTGTACCGCTGTCGCTGCGCCCCTGCCTGCGCTCCAGCGCATAGCCCAGCGCCTGCTGATAGGCCGCCTCGCCAACGCCAATGCCCTGACCGCCAACGCCCAGACGGGCGTTGTTCATCATGGTGAACATTGCCGCCATGCCGCCATGTTCGCGGCCAACCAGCCACCCCTTGGCGCCATCATATTGCATCACACAGGTGGGCGAGCCATGCAGGCCCATCTTGTGCTCCAGGCTGACCACGCTCAGGTCGTTGGGCACACCCGCATCGCCATTTTCATCCGGCAGGTATTTTGGCACCAGGAACAGCGAGATCCCCTTGGTCCCCGGCACCCCGTCTGGCAGCCGTGCCAGCACCAAGTGGCAGATATTGCTGCAGAAATCATTGTCGCCCCAGCTGATGAAGATCTTTTGACCGCTGACCGCATAGGTGCCATCGCCATTGGCTTGCGCCTTCGACGCCAGCGCCCCCACATCCGATCCGGCCTGCGCCTCGGTCAGGTTCATGGTGCCCGCCCATTCGCCGGAAATCAGCTTGGGCAGATACAGATCCTTAAGCGCGTCACTGGCGTGATGCGCCAGCGCCTCGATCTGACCCTGCGACATCAGCGGTGCCAGTTGCAGCGACAGGCAGGCGCCGCTCATCATTTCATTGACGCAAGTGGTCAGCGCCATCGGCAGCGCCATGCCACCGTATCCCTCGGGGGCGCTCATGCCGATCCAACCGCCCTCGGCGATCGCCGTCCAGCCTGCGGCAAATCCGGGTGAGCTGCGCAACACGCCGTTTTCCAGATGGGCCGGCTGCAGGTCTCCCGCGCGCTGCAACGGCGCCATCACCGTGTCGCATAGTTTGCCAGCTTCGGTCAGAATGGCGCTGGTCAAATCACCCGAGGCCTCGGCGAATTTTGGGGTCGCGGCGACCTGCCCGTAGCCAACAATCTGGTTCAGTAGAAATTCATACTCGGGAACGGGTGCGCGAAAACTCATGGCATCCTCTTTCTGTGGCGCTGCGCCGTGGGCTTGGAATTCCTGTGCGCAGCCGGTAACTGTCAAAGCTTGGACAAATATCTAGCGGGGCCAGCCGCGCAAGCAAACCGAAACGCGGCGTCACCTATATGAGCAGTAAACATACTATAATACTGGGTTCTGAACAGCCAGACCTGCAGCAGGCAGCGGCATTATTGCGGGCAGGCAAGCTGGTCGCCTTTCCCACCGAGACCGTTTACGGTCTGGGCGGAGACGCTCGTCAGGGTCAGGCGGTCGCCGCTATATTCGAGGCCAAGGGGCGGCCAAATTTCAACCCTCTGATCGCGCATATGGCCTCGATTGAAGCCGCTCGGCGCTACGTTCAGTGGACCGATCAGGCAGAGCTGCTGGCCAAGGCCTTTTGGCCCGGGCCGCTGACCTTGGTGCTGCCGCTGCGCGACGGCCACGGCATTTCACCGCTGGTCACCGCCGGGCTGGAGACACTGGCCATCCGGGTGCCCGCGCACCCCACCGCACGGCGCTTGCTGGCGCTGGTCGATGGGCCGGTTGCGGCACCCTCTGCCAACCCCTCGGGGCGGATAAGCCCCACCACAGCCGCCCATGTTGAGGCCGGGCTGGGCGGGCGACTGGCCGCCATTATCGATGACGGGCCCTGCGGTGTCGGCCTGGAATCCACCATTGTCGGCCTGGCTGGCCCCCATCCCATGTTGCTGCGCCCCGGCGGTCTCGCCGCCGAGGAGATCGAAGCCGCGCTGGGTCAGCCGCTGCAACAGCGCGACACCAATGATGCACTGACCGCACCGGGGCAATTGCTGTCCCACTACGCGCCAAACGAGCGGGTGCGGCTGAATGCTACTCAGGCCGAGCCCGGCGAGCTGATGCTGGGATTTGGCGCCATGGCCTGTGATCTGAACCTCTCGGCCAGCGGCAGCCTGATCGAGGCGGCAGCCAATCTGTTTGGCCACCTGCATCAGCTTGATGCCCTAGGCAGGCCGATCGCCGTTGCCCCGGTGCCCAATCATGGGCTTGGTCAGGCCATCAATGACCGCCTGCAGCGCGCCGCCGCCCCGAGAGACTGACAAACCCCGAGAGATTGACAAACAAGGGCTCCCGCGCCCACACAGCCCCCGGCTACGCCGGTCGCAATGACGGTCTTGGGCCGGGCGCGGCTGCGCCGCGCGGAGCTAGCTGCAAGCCACTGCGCTGCGGCGCGGGCGCAACGCGGTGACGCGGTACAGTCCTGCAATATCCTTGAATTGGAACCTTGAGAGGCAGGTCTCAGCAAAACGCCCACAGCGGGCGCCAAGCCCGGTGCCACGCCCAACTGGCAACGGCCTCCGTCAGGAGGGCGGGGATGGACGGGAGCTCATCGAGAGGCCTCACGCATGGCCCGCCTCACTTGACAGCCCCAGCGGATCAACGCCAATCGACTGCAGCGCTGCACCCCATTTCTGATCATCCTCGGTGTCAAAGACCAGCGCCGCTGTCGCCGCGACGGTCAGCCAGCCATTCAGGCCGATCTCGCTCTCCAGCTGCCCCGCCCCCCAGCCCGCATAGCCCAACATCATCAGCACCTGATCGGGGCCTTTGCCAATGGCGATATCCTCCAGGATATCCAGCGTCGCGGTCATCGAACACACCTCGGACACATGCAGCGAGTTCAGGCTGGCCTCATAGTCCGGCGTATGCAGCACAAATCCGCGCTGGGTCTCGACAGGACCGCCAAAGCGCACCGGAATTTGCCCCCGTGATACCGGGACGGGCTTGATATCCAGCTGCCGCAGCAGATCGCCCAATTGCACTTCGGGAGCCGTTTTGTTGACGATCAGCCCCATCGCGCCGTCTTTGGTATGGGAACACAGAAACACCACCGTGTGCTCAAACCGTTCGTCTCCCATGCCGGGCATGGCAATCAGAAGTTTACCGGTGAGATCCATATGCCGTTCCCTCTCTGCTCCAACGCTTATCCAGCGCTCGACGTTGACCGGGCCGCAGACCCACCCCTGTCACCCTGGGTGACAGGGGTGGGCCCGGCCCTCTGCCTTAATCATGACGCGGCACGAGGCCCTGCGCAAGGGTGGGCTGCCAGCGCTCCCCCGGCGGCAAAGCCATTTCTGACCCCGACAAATCCGGGCTAACCACAACGTGACTTGGCTTTTCACTGCCGACAGCGCATCTATTGTGCCATGACACAAGCTCTCAATATTCTATGCGCCGGACTGCTGGCCTTTGCCGCTCCCACCCTGGCGGCCAGTGACACGGCCAGTGACACGGCCAGTGACTCTGGCCCGCTGGTGGAAATCGAGGTGCTGGACGGTGGCCGCACCGCCCGTGGCACCTATATGGGCGCCCTGCGACTGACCCTGCAGGCGGGCTGGAAAACCTATTGGCGCAGTCCCGGCGATGCCGGCATCCCGCCCAACTTTGATTGGCGCGGCTCCAGCAATATCGCGACTTTGGCGATCATCTGGCCCACCCCTGAGGTCACCATGACCTCGGGCTACCAGACCATTGGCTACCATGATCAATTGGTGCTGCCGATCGAAATCACCGCCAGCAGTCCCGACCTGCCCGTGACCTTGGCCGGCCAGATGATGCTTGGCCTGTGCAAGGACATCTGTGTGCCCTCTGAAGTGTCCTTTGATCACCAGTTGAACCTGCAGGCCGACCGCAACCCGGCCATTGCCGCCGCGATGGCAAACCGCCCCTATTCCGCCCAAGAGGCCGGGGTGAAATCCACCACCTGCAGCTTGTCTGCAACCAAATACGGCATCCAGGTGGAGGCGCGCATCTCGATGCCAGCGGCGGGTAACACCGAGGTTGCGGTGATCGAGTCCGGCACACCTTTGGCCTTTGGCGGCGCCACCGCCACCAAGCGGCGCGGCAATATGCTGATCGCCACAACCGAGTTCCTGCCCACCAGCAACGATGGTTTTGCGCTGGACCGTTCCAAACTGCGGATCACCGTGCTGGGCAGCCGCCATGCAGTGGACATTCGCGGCTGCGCTGCCGGATAACCTCAGGATTCCCCCACTATGCCCCCAACCATGAACCGTCCCCTTGTCGGCGCCATTGCTGTGGTCTGCCACCGCGATCGTGTCATTCTGGTGCAACGCGGCAAACAGCCGAGCGCTGGCATGTGGGGCTTTCCCGGTGGCCACCTAGAGCTGGGCGAGACCGCGCTGCAGGCCGCTGCCCGCGAATTATTTGAGGAAACCGGCGTCACCGCCCGGCCGCTAGGGTATCTCACCAATATTGATGTGATCCTGCGCGACACCCATGGCGCGGTGGCGCAACAGTATCTGCTGGCGGCGGTGCTCTGTGACTATCAGCAGGGCACACCGCAGCCGGCCGACGATGCCGCCCAGGCCCTCTGGATGCCGATCAACGAATTTGAGACCTGCGGCCTGCCGCTGCTGGATCAAGTCGCCGAGGTGGCGCATATGGCGCAGGCCCGTATGCACAACCGGTAGATCGGCAGAGAGCTGGTACCTTAAACGCGACGACGCGACCGCACTCCGATGCCCAGCGCCGCCAGCAGATAACTGACCACCACAATCACCGCCGCGCCGCCGAGGAACGCCAGCAGCGCAGCGCGCATCGGGTCCAGAGCGGCCAACCCCGGCAGCGCCTGAACCAGCCCCGGTTGCAGGGCGCCGGTGGCCAGTGTCCAGCCCAGCGTCAGCGCCAGCCATGCGGCTTGCAAGGCAGCAACCCCCAGCATCAGCCAGCGCGTCGCCCCAGCCCTCAATGCGCGGCGCATGGCCGCCATCGGCCGGGCCACATCGCTTTGCATCGCCACCAAGGCGGGCACCAGCAACAGCACCAGCACCAGGCCAAAGCCCAGGCCATAGACCAGGGTGATCACCGTCGGCTTCAGAAACTGTGCCTGCTGCGACTTTTCGGTGAGCAAGGGGGCCAAGCCCAGCACCGTGGTCATCGTCGTCAGCAACACCGGCCGCAACCGGTCAGCGGCGCCCTCAACAATAGAGGGGATCAGCCCGCGGCCCTCGGCATATTCATCGATGGTTGTCACCAGCACGATTGAATCATTGATGATGATGCCGGTCATCCCCAACAACCCGACCACCGAGAACATCGACAGCGGCACCCCGTGGAAATGGTGGCCGTAGATAGTGCCAACCAGACCAAACGGAATGATCGCCATCACCACCAACGGCCGGGTCCAGCTGGAAAACACCCAGGCCAGCACCAGATAAATACCGGTCAGGCAAAGGATCAGCCCGGTGCGGGCATCATTCAGGAAAGCGTCCTCTTGCTCGCTCATCCCTGCCAGACGCCATTCCACCTGTCGCTCACTGGCAATTTTGGGTAGGATTTCATCCTTCAACGCCTGCAAAATCTGTTCCGCCCGGGCCGGATCATCCTCGGATATATCGCCAGTGATCGATATCAGCCGGATGCCGTTTTCCCGCCGAACGGTAGAGAACCCGGTGCGCTGGGTCACCGAAACGATATCGGCCAGCGGCACATAGTTGCCCGCCGGTGTGCGCATCAAAGTGCGCTCCAGGAAATCCGCCGTCAGCTCGCCCTCGGGCAACTCGACCTGAATGGTGGCCGACCGTGGACCATCCGGATAGGTCGCCGCCTCGATCCCATTCAACCGCGCCCGCAGCGCCCGTCCCAAACTGTCTATGGTAAAGTCCAGGGCCTGCCCCTGAGGGGTCAGATCCAGAACAATCTCTTCCTTGTCATAGGCCAGATTGTCCTCCACCGCCGAGACTTCGGGGTAGCTCAGCAAGGCGTCTTTCAGATCCTCCGAGGCCGCCTTTAGGGTCTGCACAGTGGCGCCATAGAACTGCACATCCAGAGCGTCACCACCCGGCCCCGAGTGATAGCGGCGAAACGACACCGTCTCGGCCATCGGGTGGCGCTGCACGGTTTCCTGCAGTTCAGAGACAAAGGCAGAGCTGGTATATTCAGGGCGCAGATCGCCATCAATCAATTCGATGGAAATGCCGCCCAGCAGATCCAGGCTCTTGGCATCCACCCCCGACAGACCGCGCCCCGCATTGCCGCCAACCTCGGCCATCACAAAGAGCAGCGGATTGCGACCATAGCGGGCCTCGTATTCCACGCCCAGCGCCTGGGTGGCGCGCTGCATCTCCTGCATCATCTCCAGGGTGTCATCGCGGCTGGCGCCTTCGACCATGGCAAAGTTGCCAGTGACCGAACTGCGCTCGGGAGCGTTGAAGAACCGCCATTTCACATCGCCGCCGATCACCAGCGACATCTGGCTGGCCAGCAGCAACAGCGCCGCCGCCAGCACCACATAGCGGCCCCGGATCACCCAGACCATCAACCGCCGGAACAGGTGATCGCGCAGCCAGCGAAAGCCCCGGTTCACCACCCGGTTTGGCCAATCGTACCAATGTTCCTTGGCGGCATGGGCGATGGCATGGGACAGGTGGTTGGGCAGGATCAGGAAACATTCAACCAGCGAGGCGGCCAGCACCGCGATCACCGTATAGGGAATGTCGCTGATCAGATCGCCAAACCGGCCACCGATGATGGTCAGGCCAAAAAACGCGATGATGGTGGTCAGGGTTGCGGCCAGCACCGGCATAGCCATGCGCCGCGCCGCATTCTCCGAGGCCACCACCGGGTGCTCGCCCAGCCGCCTGGCGCGAAAATCGGCGTGCTCGCCGACCACAATGGCGTCATCCACCACAATGCCCAGCGTGATAATCAGGCCAAACAGGCTGATCATATTGATGGTCAGGCCGGCCGCATACATGATGGCAATAGCAGCAAACATCGCCGCCGGAATGCCCGCCGCCACCCAGAATGCAATGCGCGCGTTGAGGAACAGGAACAGCAGCGTCACCACCAGCGCCAGCCCCATCAGCCCATTGTTGACCAACAGGGTCAGCCGCCCGGAAATCGCCTCGGCCCGGGTGCGGATCAGCTCGACCTTCACCCCCTGCGGCAGGCTGGCCTGCATCTGCTCGACGACGCCCTCGACGCTGCGCTGAATGCCAATGGCATCGCCTTTGCTAGAGCGGTCAACCCGCAGCGATATCGCCGGGTTGTCACCGACAAAATAGGCCCGGTTCCGGTCCACACCCTGCACCGAGATCTGCGCCACATCGCCAATGGTCAGTGTCGATCCATCGGCATTGGCGCGCAGCACGATTCCCTCTATTTCTTCGGGTTTGCGTTTTTCCCGGCCGGTGCGCACCCGCGCATTGGCGCCAGTGACATCGCCCGCCGGATCAGCCGCCACCTCGGCAGCAATCGCCTGCGCGATCTGGGTCAGGGTCACGTCATGGGCAATCAGACTGTATGAGGGCACCTCGATCAGGGTCTGCGGCGCCGCGACGCCACGGATTGTGGTGCGGGTCACCCCAACCTCGAACAAGCGGATAATCAGCTCATCGGCAAACAGCCCCAGCTGGGCCGGCGCCAGTGACCCCGAGATCACCACATCGGTGACCCGATCACGCCACACCGCGCGGGTGACCTTGGGCTCCTCTGCAGCCTCGGGCAGGGTGGTCACCGAATCCACCGCCGCCTGCACATCATCCGCCGCCCGCGCCATGTCCCAGTTCGGCTCAAACTCCAGCCGGATTGACGCCCGCCCCTCGCGCGACGATGCCGACGAGGATTCAACCCCGTCCACCGCCAGCAGTGTCGGCTCCAACGCCTGCACGATGGCACTGTCGACATCTCCCGGACCGGCCCCGTCCCAGATGACCGAAACCGAGACCCGGTCCAGCACAACATCTGGAAAGAACTGCGCCCGCATATTGGGAATCGCCGCGATGCCCGACACCAATAGCACCACCAACAGCAGATTGGCAGCGGTCCGGTGACGGGTGAAATAGCTCAGCAACCCGCCGGCTGAGCGGGGAAGATCGCGGATCATTGGCTGGCCCCTGAGGTCATCATTGATCTGATCCTTGGCGGCTGCGAGGCCCTACGCTGACAACAGGACAACATCCGTTCACCCCCCCATCCGCGTTTCAATGCGGGTCACCAGCTTTGCGGGCACCTTGGCCTCGGCCAATTGCTGCAAAACCCGTTTCTTGGCGGCCTCGGGCATCCGGCTGTTGCCTTCGACAATGGCGGTCAGCCGCGCCCGTCTTTCGTCGCTCAATTCGATCAGCTCTGCCTGCGGCTGCGGTTGCAACGCGGCGCCGGTTCGCAGCGCCCGCACCTTGATGCCGGCCCCCAGCAACGGAGTGCGCCCGACAACAACCTCGCGGCCAGCCAGACCCGGCCCGCGGATCAGCACATCATCGCCCTGACGGCGCACCAGTTCGACCTGCATCTGTTCCAGCCGGTCCTCGGGGCCCAGCACCAAAACCGTGCCATTGGCATCCAGCACCGAGGCCGGCAGACGCGCCACCGCACTCAGTTCCGGCTCCCGCACCGACACGGTCACAAAATCCCCGGGCTTGAACCCCGGCGCTGCATTCAGCCGCGCATAGATCAATCGCCCCGACTGC
Organism: Parasedimentitalea psychrophila; assembly: GCF_030285785.1. Taxonomy (NCBI): domain Bacteria; kingdom Pseudomonadati; phylum Pseudomonadota; class Alphaproteobacteria; order Rhodobacterales; family Paracoccaceae; genus Parasedimentitalea; species Parasedimentitalea psychrophila. The sequence goes on from NZ_CP127247.1 coordinate 1,038,225, forward strand.
CCGGCACCGGCGCCGCCACTGTCGCGGCTGATCACCCCGTCTGCGCTCAGATCGGCGCCGGTGGCATCCAGCGACACCCGCACCGGCGCTGCAATCAAGCCGCCACTGGCATCCAGCAGCCGGGTGTATTGTACGGTGGAAATCCGAAATGCCACCTCCAGCATGGTCGGGTCCACCAGTTCCGCCAGCTTTTCATTGGCCGAGACCAGACGCCCCTGAACCAGACTGACCGATTGCAGGGTGCCATCAAACTGAGCCATCACGGTGGTATCTGCCAAATCCCGCCGTGCGGTCGCCAGGCTGATCTGCGCCCGTGCCAGGCTCGAGCCGGCCTGATCCACCCCGGCCTCGGCCAGCGACACCGCCTGCCGCCGGGAAATGACCGACTGGCGGGCCTGAACGGCAGCCAGCTCAGCCACCTCGACAGTGGCCGCAGTGCCAACCCCGCGCTCTTTCAGGTCGATCTGACGCTGATAGGCGCGCTGGCGCAGCTGCGCCTGATCCTGGGTCGCCGATAATTCATCCTGCGCCAAAATCAGCGTCCGGCCGGTCTCGCGCTGTTCGGCGCGGGCGTCCTGCATATCAGCCTCGGCCCGCTCCAGCGCCGACTGCGCATCCGCCGGGTCGATCTGCAAAAGCAACTGTCCCGCTGTGACCACACCGCCCTCTTCAAAGTCTTCTGCCAGCGCAATCACCCGCCCCGCCACCGGCGTGCGCAGCTCTAGGCGGCGGCGGCTTTCGACCTTACCAAAGGCAATCAACTTGGGCGCAATATCCTGCAAATCTGCGGTCACCAGATTGACCGCAAAGACACGCTCACGGTGCGGCGGCGCCCGGCGCTCGTCGCTCATCCGCTGCTGCACAGCCCCCAGCACCAACTGGCCCGCATAGAGCAACAATGCAGCGCTGACCGCCGCCAGAAAAAGTCCGGCCAAACTCTGACGCAAAAAACGCATCTTTCATCCCTTTCAGGTGGCATCAATTGCCTGTCCTACCCGTTTGCACCCCGCCAAAACCTATCAAGTTTCGGCAGGGTTTGCGAGGTTACACGCAGCAACGTATTACTTCCGTCGCTGGTATTCCTCTAATCTGGGCATTATTTCAACAAAGTTACAGGGCTGATGCCGGTAATCCAGCTGCATCGACAGAATTTCGTCCCAGCCGTCCTTGCAGGCCCCCGGACTGCCGGGCAGCGCAAACAGATAGGTGCCGCCCGCCACGCCACCGGTGGCCCGCGACTGCACCGCGCTGGTGCCTATTTTTTTCATCGAGACAATGGTGAACACAGTGGCAAAAGCCTCAATTTCCTTTTCATACACATCCCTGTGCGCCTCAACGGTGACATCACGCCCGGTCAGCCCGGTGCCACCGGTCGAGATCACCACGTCGACCTCAGGGTCAGCCACCCAGGCGCGCAGCTGATCGGCAATATCAGCCCGATCATCCGGCATGATCCGGCGATCCGCCAGCAGATGCCCGGCGGCCAACAACCGATCCACCAGAATCTGCCCCGAGCGATCCTCGGCCAGGCTCCGGCTGTCGGACAGGGTCAGCACCGCAATGCGAACCGGGATGAAAGTCTTGTTTTCGTCAATACGCGACATGGTGCTGTTCAGTCCTTGTTGATCCTGGCCTTGTTGATCCTGGCCTTGTTGAGCCTGGCCTTGTTGAGCCTGGCCTTGTTGAGCCTGGCCTTGTTGAGCCTGGGCCGGTGGCCGCATGATGTCGGCGCCGCGCGCGGCGGTTCAATGATCCAGCTCAAGCCAGGTCACGGTTGGCCCCAGGTTCACCACTTGGCAATCCCCGATATAGCCGCGTTGCCCCCAGCTGTCATGAATATGGCCGCAGAGCGCCAGTTGCGGCTGCAGCCGCTCGATCGCCGCCCGGATTGCCTCAGACCCAACCGAGACCCCGCCCGAGGTCACATCCGCCACCCCCTTGGGAGGGGAATGGGTGATCAGCACATCCGCCGCGTCGCACGCTTCCAACATCTGGCCGGCAAAGGCTTCGGTCAGGTCGCAGGACCAGGCACCAAATGGTGTCACCGGCACCCCATAGCCGAGCCCAAAAAACCGCAGCCCATCGATCTCGACACCGGCGCCATGCAAAACATTCATGTTTGGCAGCGCTGCCGCGCGCAGCTCATCTGCACTCTCGGCATTGCCCGGCACCAGCAGCAGGGGCGCCGCCATCCCCGACAGCAGCTGCATCGCGCGGTCCAAGCCCTGCCGCATATTGCAGAAATCACCGGCGCCAATCACCAGATCAGCGCCACCGCTGGCCGCCACCAGATCCGCCGCCGCCACCGGCGCCAAATGCAGGTCGGAAAAGGCCAGGATTTTCACGTCACCGCCACCAATCGCGCCTTGAGCGACAATAAATCGGCCCAGGCCTGCCGTTTGCCCTGCGGCTGACCCAACAGTCGATCCGGCGGCAGCATCGGCAGAACCGCCTTGCCCCAGACCTGCTGCCACTCGCCACGCAACCGGTTGATGCCACGCTTGCCCAGCACCGCCTGACAGGCCGCATTGCCCATCAGCAGCAGAAACTCCGGCTCGGCCAGCTCCACATGGCGCTGCAGGAACGGCACCATCATCGCGATATCCGCCGGTTGCAATTCCTGGTTTTGCGGCGGCCGCCACGGCAGCGCGCAGGTCAGGTAAACATTCTTGTCGCGCGACAGATCAATCGCCGCCAGCATTTTGTCGAGCAAGCCAAGCGACGGTCCGGCAAACGGCGTGCCCGCCCGGTCTTCTTCGCGTCCCGGCGCCTCGCCAATAATCATCACCCGCGCCCCGGCCTGACCATCGCTGAACACCAGATTGCGGGCGCCTTTCTTCAGGGCGCAATGCTCAAACCCCTCCAGCGCCGCCCGCAGACTGGCCAGCCCGGTGGCCGCCCGCGCTGCCTTTTGCGCCTGCTCAACCGGGTCCACCTCCTTGGGCTTGAGCACCGCAGGCGCCTGCTCCGCCTTCGCTTTTGGCGGCGTCGCCTGCAACGCATAACGATTGACCGGCGCATCACCGATACTCTCGGTCACCCCCAGCTCCACCTGCCACTGCAAAAGCGCCCGCGCGCTGTGATAATCCAATGCCGATTCCATGTGACCAAACTAGCCTGCCTGCCGCCAAGACGAAACACCCCAGCTTCTCGTTGCCAAAAATACTCAAAACCCCGCACTCACCTCGCGCGCAACATCCCAGTGACCCGCCACAACAGCATCTTGCCCGCCTGCCTCGCCCCCCGTATAACAGCCCCGACCCAGCGCGGAGCCTGCCCATGACCCCCACCCCATTTGGCCATAAACACCTGTTGGGCATCGAACCCCTGCGCCCGCATGAGATCACTATGATCCTTGATCTGGCTGACAAATACGTCGATCAGAACCGCGCCACCGAAAAACGCTCCACCGCCCTGGCCGGGCTGACCCAGGTCAATATGTTCTTTGAGAACTCCACCCGCACCCAGGCCAGTTTCGAGATCGCCGGCAAGCGGCTGGGCGCCGACGTGATGAACATGGCGATGCAGGCAAGTTCGATCAAAAAGGGCGAGACCCTGATCGACACTGCGATGACCCTGAACGCCATGCACCCGGATCTGCTGGTGGTGCGCCATCCGCATTCCGGCGCGGTGGATCTGCTGGCACAAAAGGTCAACTGCGCGGTGCTCAACGCCGGCGATGGCCGCCACGAGCACCCGACCCAGGCGCTGCTCGACGCGCTGACCATCCGCCGCGCCAAGGGTCGGCTGCACCGGCTGAACATCGCCATCTGCGGCGATGTCGCCCATTCCCGCGTGGCGCGCTCCAACCTGATGCTGCTGGGCAAGATGGAGAACCGCATCCGGCTGATCGGCCCGCCCACCCTGGTGCCCAGCCAGTTTGCCGAATTTGGCGCCGAGATCTACGACGACATGCATGAGGGCCTGAAAGACGTCGACGTCGTCATGATGCTGCGGCTGCAAAAAGAGCGCATGGACGGCGGTTTCATCCCCTCGGAACGGGAATATTACCACCGCTACGGGCTGGACACCGACAAACTGGCACGGGCCAAACCCGACGCCATCGTCATGCACCCCGGCCCGATGAACCGCGGCGTGGAAATCGACGGCACTCTGGCCGATGACATCAACCGCTCGGTGATCCAGGAGCAGGTCGAAATGGGCGTCGCGGTGCGCATGGCGGTGATGGACCTGCTGGCCCAGAACCTGCGCGCCGAGCGCCAGGCCAAGGCAGGCTGACCGGAATGGACGCGGTACTGCACATTCCTGCTGGCGAGCGTGACCTGATCCGCGTCTTTGCCCTCGACATGCCCCCCGAGCAGGCCCGGTTTCTGCGTGAACCCGGCGCATTGGCTCAGGTGCTGGGCATTGAGGAGATCAATCTGGATCAGGTGGAGATCTTCCCGATCACCGATCTCGAAGAGCTTGGCCTTGTGGGATACCTAACCGAGGGCTGCGGTTTACCTGCCGAGCAGCTAACCGACGACCATGAGCGCCTGACAGGGTTAAGCGGCCACGTGATGCTGATCCGCTCGCGCGCTTTTGGCGGCGAGGAAACGCGCCTGACACCGGCCAGTCAAATCTCCCTGATCGGGGCCTACGGCGAAGATCAGAACCAATGGGCCGGTACCTCCCTGCACAGCGACAGCGCCAAGCCCTATTCGGCGTCCCACCTGTCGCCCCGCGCAAGCCGCAGCAAAGCCCGCCGCATCGGCGCCAGCCTTTTTGCTGTGGTGATGCTGCTGCTCCTCATCCTTTTAAGCACATTGGTAGGTTGGCCATGACAACAGTCCTCACAACATTCACCCCCGACCGCAGCGCCTATATCCGCTCGCACGCCTGGATCGCGGCGCTGGCCATGGGCGCCGGCATGGTGATCCTCTGGGCCATGGGCAATCCGCATGTCTGGACCGGCGCCATCGGCGGGCTGGCAGCGATCATCCTGCGCGGCTGGTATCTCGCCTCCGAGGACCTGACAGCGGTCTGGACCCTGACACAGACCCACCTCACCGGCCCGGCTGAGCGCAATATAGCGCTGGCCCAGATCGCGCGGGTCCGCACTATGGGCAGCTATGTGCAGGTGGTCACCAAAAGCGGCGACAAACATCTGATCAAGTATCAGGCAGACCCGGCTGATACTTGCAGGACCATCGAAAGTACGTGCGGATGAGTGGTGCCGAGCACTGGAACCAAATCCTAGAGCCCGATGAAGAGATCATTTGGCAAGGCGGGCCAGTCTCAAGTTTCGCCCTCGGCAGACCAGACTCAGACCTATTCGGTTTAGGCATATTTGTTATTGTGGCGGGCCTAATTTGGATCTTTGATGAGTTTCCAGAGAACAGCCGGGAACAAGCTTTGAAGTATCTGCCATTCATAATTGGCTGCGGCATTACAGTAGCGGCATTAATTGCGGCAAAGTACCGTCGTAATCGCACTTGGTACTCGTTAAGCAATAAACGCGCTTTTATAGGAACAGACATTCCGCTCCAGAAGAGGCGTCTCAAGTCCTACCCTCTCATTTCAGAATATCCACTCAAATTGATCAATCACGAGCCGGGCACAGTCTTATTCGCAAAAGAGTTTGTGGACGGCGGAGAGGATAATTTTGACCGCTGGGACTCCGTCGGATTTGAGCATATACCCAACCCGCAACATGTTTACCGCCTGATCCAAGAGATCCGGTCGCAGGCCGATAGTTCGAAAGAGACCCCATGACCCTACTCTTCACCAATGCCCGCCTGATCGACCCCGAGGCCGGAACGGACGCGCCGGGCCATCTGCTGGTGCAGGATGGGAAGATTACCGAAATCTTTCCAGAAAACATCGAATTAGAGGCAATGTTTCGCGCGCGAGGTATTTCTCCAGAAGATGTTGAAATCATTGACTGCAAAAACCGCTGTTTGGCGCCTGGTATCGTCGATATCGGGGTGAAAGTCTGCGAACCCGGCGAACGTCACAAGGAAAGCTACAAATCTGCGGGTCTTGCGGCGGCGGCGGGTGGCGTCACCACCATGGTCACCCGCCCTGATACCTCGCCCGCGATCGACAGCCCCGAAGTGCTGGAATTCGTCACCCGCCGCGCCCAGGCAGACGCACCGGTGAACGTATTGCCAATGGCGGCGCTGACCAAGGGCCGGTTGGGGCGTGAAATGACCGAGATCGGCTTTCTGATGGATGCCGGCGCGGTGGCCTTTACCGATTGCGACCGGGTGGTCACCGACACCAAGGTGTTCTCTCGCGCGCTGACCTATGCCCGCTCCTGCGGCGCGCTGGTGATTGCCCACCCGCAGGAACCGATCCTGTCCAAAGGTGCCGCCGCCACCAGCGGCAAATTCGCCGCCCTGCGCGGCTTGCCCGCTGTGTCACCAATGGCCGAGCGCATGGGGCTGGACCGCGACATCGCGCTGCTAGAAATGACCGGTGCGCGCTACCACGCCGACCAGATCACCACCGCGCGCGCCCTGCCCGCGCTGGAGCGCGCCAAGGCCAACGGGCTGGACATCACCGCCGGCACCTCGATCCACCACCTGACCCTGAACGAGCTGGACCCGGCTGATTACCGCACCTTCTTCAAGGTCAAACCGCCGCTGCGCTCAGAAGACGACCGTCTGGCGGTGGTCGAGGCGGTGCGCACAGGGTTGATCGACATCATATCGTCAATGCACACGCCGCAGGACGAAGAAAGCAAACGACTGCCGTTTGAAGAGGCCGCCGCCGGTGCGGTGGCGCTGGAAACCCTGCTGCCCGCCGCCCTGCGTCTGTACCACTCAGAACATCTGGACTTGCCCACTCTGTTCCGCGCCATGGCGCTGAATCCGGCCAGACGACTGGGACTATCCTCGGGCCGCCTCAGCGCCGGAGCCCCCGCTGACCTGCTGCTGTTCGACCCGGATGTACCCTTTGTGATGGATCGCTTTGCACTGAAATCGAAATCGCAGAACACCCCCTTTGACGGCCAGCGTATGCAGGGTAGGGTGTTGGCCACCTATGTTGCCGGCGCGCCGGTCTACCGGAGAGCCTGATGCCCGCATTTGAGACAACCACCACACTGCTGCTGCTCTGGGCCGTGATCGGCTACGGCCTCGGCTCCATTCCCTTTGGCCTGCTGCTGACCCGCATGATGGGCCTGGGCAATCTGCGCGACATTGGCTCGGGCAATATCGGCACCACCAACGTGCTGCGCACCGGAAGCAAAGCCGCCGCGGCAATGACGCTGCTTTTTGATGGCGGCAAGGGCGCGGCGGCGGTGCTGCTGGCGCGTTCTCTGGCCGGTGAAGATGCAGCGCAACTGGCTGGGCTGGCCGCCTTTCTGGGCCATTGTTTCCCGATTTGGCTAGGGTTCAAAGGCGGCAAAGGTGTTGCCACCTTCCTGGGCCTGATGCTGGCGCTGGCCTGGCCAGTGGGCATCGCCTGCTGCGCGACCTGGCTGGCCTCTGCGGCGCTTAGCCGGATTTCATCCATGGGTGCCTTGGGGGCTGCGCTATCAGCGCCGCTCTGGGCGCTGCTACTCAACCGCAGCGACATTGCTGCTCTTGCCGCGCTGCTGGCCGCAATCGTGGTCTGGCGCCACAGCGCCAATATCATCCGCATCCGCACCGGCACAGAACCAAAAATCGGGCAAAAATAGCCCGCCGCCAACTGCCGCTTCTTTTTGCTTAAAATACTCTCGCCGAAGGCGCGCGCCGTCAGGCGCGTGGCGCTGCCTGGCCGCAGGCCAGGCAGCGCCACCGATCCCGATCAATAGCTATACTCACCATAGATCCGGGTCAGGTCACCACCCCAATCGCCATGATAGCGCTCCAGCAACTCGTCGGCGGGCACTTTGCCACTGTCGAGACTGTCTTTCAGCGCGTTCAGGAAATGGGTTTCATCCGGCACCAAGCCGCCAGCCCCGGCCCGGACCCGCGCCTTCAGGCCCGCCTCGGACAGCGCCACAACTTCGCGCGCCAGATCGATCATCTTGATGTCGCCCACCTGCGCCTGCAGCCCCGACTGCGAGGCCGCCACCCGCAGGCCCTCACGGGTTTCAGCGTCCCAGCCCTTGACCAGATCCCAGGCCCCATCCAGCGAGGACTGATCATACATCAGGCCAACCCAGAAGGCCGGCAATGCACAGAGCCGCCGCCAGGGGCCACCATCGGCGCCGCGCATCTCCATGTATTTCTTAATCCGCGCCTCGGGGAACGCCGTGGTCAGGTGATCGGCCCAATCGGACAGAGTTGCCTTTTCGCCGGGCAGTGCGGGCAGCTCCCCTTTCAGGAAATCGCGGAACGACATGCCCAGCGCGTTGATATACACGCCATCGCGGTAGACAAAATACATCGGCACATCCAGCGCGTATTCAGCGTAGGCCTCAAAGCCAAAGCCTTCGTCAAAGGCAAAGGGCAACATGCCGGTGCGGGCGTCATCCAGATGCCGCCAGATCTTGCTGCGCCAGGATTTATGACCGTTCGGCTTGCCTTCAAAAAACGGCGAGTTGGCGAACAGTGCGGTGGCCACCGGCTGCAGCGCCAGTGCCACCCGCAGTTTCTGCACCATGTCGGCCTCGGAGCCGAAATCGAGATTGACCTGCACCGTGGTGGTGCGCCGCATCATGTCGCGGCCCATGGTTCCCACCTTGGTCATATAGTCGTTCATCAGCTGATACCGCCCCTTGGGCATCAGTGGCATCTCATCGTGGTTCCAGATTGGCGCCGCGCCCAGACCGATAAAGCCAACACCGATCTTGTCGGCGATGTCCTTGACCTCGCGCAGGTGGATATTCACCTCGTCACAGGTTTCGTGGATGGTCTCCAGCGGCGCCCCGGACAATTCCAGCGCCCCGCCCGGTTCCAGACTGACGTTGGCGCCGTCCTTTTCCAGCCCGATCAGATTGCCGCCTTCGGTCACTTCCGACCAGCCATAGCTGTCGCGCAACCCTTGCAGAACCGCCACAATCGAGCGCTCTCCGGCAAAGGGCAGCGGCTTCAGGCTGTCTTTGCAAAAGCCAAACTTTTCATGTTCGGTGCCAATGCGCCAATCGGATTTGGGCTTGCAGCCTTCGGCCAGATACTCAGCCAATTGGCTGTGGTGTTCAATGGGTCCGCCACCGGACTGGGGAATAGACATGAGCAGCGCTCCGTTGCTGTAAAATCATGTGGAAAGATCAGTCGTGGTGCGAAACTCAGCGACTGTCAATGCAGCCTGTGGGTCGGCGGGCGAGTGTTATGTTTTTCCCAGATCACGACCCTGTGAGGTCCACCGCGGCGCAGCTCACTCAACATCCGTTCGGTGCGCAATCCGGGCAGGCTGGCAAAGACATCAAACAGGATCTCGGTGCCACTCGCAGTGACCGGAATATGCAGCGGCTCCTGCCCCGGCTGCTGCAACACCCAATGCGGCGGTTTGGCGGTGTGATCCAGCGCCAGTTGAGTCAGCTCAGACACCGCCACCGCGCCGCCGGTCAGCGGCCCGAAATAGGCAATCTGCCCTTCGTCCACCTGCACCACACCGGGTCCTCCATGGCCAAGACGAAACCGCATTCGCTGAACACCGACGACGGCAAGCGCCGTGCCAATGATCAACAGCACCCAGCCGCCCCAGAACAGCAGCCCAAAGGCGCCAAGCACCCAGCGCAGCCCCATCAACAGAACAACCGCAGCGACGATAATCTCGCGCCAACGCCAGATGGCCGCCTGGGCCTCGGGTCTGATGAAGCTCATGATCTGTCTCCTGTTCAGTAGGGCAGCAGAGGTGTTAAGCCACTGGATGCGATATGCATTAGACATATTTGGGAACAAATTGGTTTTGGACAAGCCCCAAACCTGCCTTTTTCATCCGACTCGCTTTTGACCCGGACAGAGCCCACTGCTGTCACAGTCACCAATCCCCCAGCGCCTGTTGCCACAGGGTCATCGCCGCCACCGCTGCGGTATCCGCCCGCAGGATGCGCGGGCCGAGGCTGACCACATGGGACTGTGGCAAAGCGTGCAGGCGTTTGCGCTCGGCATCGGAGAAGCCGCCCTCAGGGCCGATCAGGATGGCCCAGGGCGCGTCTGACTTGTCAGCAGCAGCAAGCGCCAGCGCATTGCCCACTTCACCCTCATCACAGAACATCAACTGGCGGCCTTCGGGCCAGTGGTCCAACAGGCGCGACAGCTTTTGCAGCTCGTCCACCTGCGGTACATAGGTGCCGCCGCATTGCTCGGCGGCCTCAACCGCGTGGGCCTGCAGACGGTCGCGGCGGATACGTTCTGAATTGGTGAACTCGGTCTGCACCGGCAGAATGCGGGCGGCGCCCATCTCGGCGGCTTTCTCGACGATGAAATCGGTGCGGGCTTTTTTGATCGGCGCAAACAGCAGCCAGAGGTCCGGCGGCATTTGCAGCAGTTTGGTCTGCTCCACACAGGTCAGCAGCCCAGCGCGTTTACCGGCCTGTGCAATGTCGGCCAGCCACTCGCCATCACGGCCGTTGAACAGCTTTACCTGGCCGCCAACCGCCATCCGCATCACCCCAAACAGGTAATGTGCCTGCCCCCGGTCCAGAGGAACCGATTGCCCTGCCCCCAAAGGGTGCTCTACATACAGTCTGATCTTTGCGCTCATGAGGCCCTACATATGCAAGGCGATGCCCCTACACCAGAAGAACAGCCCGATCAGGGACAAGTTTCCGATGCCGCCCGCAACAATTGGGTAGATACCCGTGCGCCGGCCTGGAGCCGCCCCTATCTGCGGCTGTCGCGGGCCGACCGGCCGATTGGCACCTGGCTGCTGCTGATCCCCTGCTGGTGGGGTCTGGCGCTGGCGATGCTGTGGGACCAGAACCCGCGCTGGCAGGACGCCTGGATCTTTGTCGCCTGTGCGGCGGGGGCCTGGCTGATGCGCGGTGCCGGATGCACCTGGAACGATATCACGGACCGCGATTTTGATGGCCGGGTCGAGCGCACCCGCTCGCGGCCTATCCCGTCGGGGCAGGTGACCGTGAGGGGCGCGGTGATCTGGATGGTGGTGCAGATTGCCCTTTCGGCGCTAATCCTGTTCAGTTTCAACCAAGCCGCCATTGCCATGGGCATTCTGGCGCTGTTTCCAGTGGCGATCTATCCCTTTGCCAAGCGATTCACCTGGTGGCCGCAGGTGTTTCTGGGGCTGGCATTCAATTGGGGCGCGATGCTGGCCTGGGTCGCCCATACCGGCACTCTGAACTGGCCGGCCGTCTATCTCTATCTGGCGGGCATCAGCTGGACGCTGTTCTACGACACCATCTATGCCCATCAGGACACCGAGGACGATGCGCTGATTGGCGTCAAATCCACCGCCCGGCTGTTTGGCAGCAACACCGCACTCTGGCTGCGCCGGTTTCTGGTTGCGGTGGTCTGCCTGATGGCAGTGGCGGTGCTGAGCGCGGTGATGGCCAATGGATCCATTCCGGCGCTGCTGCTGGCGCTGCTTGCCCCCTGGGCGATGGGCTGGCACCTGACCTGGCAATTGCGGGCATTAGACACTGATAACAACGAAAATTTGCTGCAATTGTTCCGTCTGAACCGTGACACCGGCCTGATTCCGCTTATCTTCTTTGCCGCAGCCCTGTTGGTGTGATTGATCCGCAGCGCTCCAGCCGGTAAGAAGACGAAACCTTCCTTGGACGATGCTGCCCCACCTATGCGCCTTTCTTCTCTATTGATTGTTAGCTTCACATTTCTGGCGGCCGCAGGCCTGAGCCTGGTCGCGGCTAGATTTGCCGTCACCGGGATGGAAAACAGCACCGAAATTGCGGTACGCCAAACTCTGGATGAAACCGGCCATGACTGGGCCGAAGTGACCGCCGACGGGCTCCGGGTTGTCCTGAACGGCACCGCGCCCGACGAAGCCAACCGGTTCACCGCGATCTCGGTGGTCGGCGGCACGGTCGATGCCAGCCGGATCATCGACGAGATGGAGGTCACCCCCACAGCGGATCTGGCGCCGCCCCGGTTTTCAGTTGAGATCCTGCGCAATGAGAGTGGTATTTCCATTATCGGGCTGATCCCAACAGGCACAGGCCGCGCCGCCATTGTCGAACAGCTGGCCAGAGTGGTGGGTGAGGACCGCGTCGCCGACCTGCTGGAGACCGCGCGTTATGACGCACCCGAGGGCTGGGTCGCGGCAATGGACTATGCGATCAAATCCCTGAAACGCCTGCCACGGGCAAAAATTTCCGTGGTGGTTGGACAGGTTTCAATCACCGCGATTACCAATAGTGCAAAAGAAAAGCTGGCGCTGGAGAAAGAGCTGAACCGCAGCGCACCACCGGGCCTGCGGCTGGCGCTGGACATTGCCGCACCGCGGCCGGTGATCACGCCGTTTGCGCTGCGTTATCACATTGATCAGAACGGCGGTCGCTTTGACGACTGCTCGGCCGAAAGCGACGCCAGCCGGGACCGCATCCTGGCCGCTGCGCAAAAGGCAGAACTGGCGGCTCCGGCCACCTGCGTGATCGGCATGGGCGTGCCCTCGCCCAACTGGTCCCGGGCCGCTGAACTGAGCATTGCCAGCCTTGCCCAACTGGGGGCGGGCTCGGTCAGGATCACCAATGCAGATATCACTCTGGTGGCCACGGTCGAGACCAGCCCCGAGCTGTTCGATCAGGTAATCGGCGAGCTGGAAAACGCTCTTCCCCAGGTTTTTGCCTTACATGCGGTGCTGCCAGAACCCGAAGCCGAGACCGAGACCGAAATCGGCGGCCCGCCGGAATTCACCGCGACCCTCAGCCCCGAGGGCCAGGTCCAGCTGCGGGGACGGCTGACGGATGAAACTCTGCGCCATCTGACCAATAGTTTCGCCAAAGCGCGGTTCGGCTCGGACAATGTCTATGGCGCCACCCGCGTGGTTGACGGCCTGCCTGCCAACTGGCCGGTGCGGGTGCTTGCCGGGTTGGAATCGCTGTCTCAGCTGCGGCGCGGATCTCTGATCGTGACACCGGACCACGTCGCCCTGCGCGGCATGAGCCACCAGGAAAACGCCACCGCTGAGATCTCTAAGCTGCTGTCTGCCAAACTCGGCGAGGCCGAAAGCTATGGGCTGGACATCAGCTATGAGCCGCCGCCGGAGCCCGAAGACAAACCGATGGAACCGGAGCAGTGCGAAACCCAGCTGGCCTCCATTCAGCAGCTGGGCAAGATTGCCTTTGAACCCGGATCGGCAACGGTTGCCGCAGGTAGCCGGGGCACCATGGATGCGATTGCCGTGATCCTGGAGCAATGCGGCGAGGTCCGGCTGGAGATTCAGGGCCACACCGACAGTCAGGGACGCGAAGGGATGAACCAAAATCTGAGCCAGGCACGGGCCCAGTCGGTTCTGAACGAGCTGCGCGCGCGCCGGGTTGTGACCTCTAGCTTTGCCGCCAAAGGATATGGCGAAAGCACCCCGATTGCCGACAACGGCACCGAAGAGGGCCGCGAACAAAACCGGCGCATCACCTTCCATCTGATCCGCCCCGAGCAGAGCCCGGAGCCGGAAAGCACGCTGGACGGCGCGGCGCGCGAAGATACCGCCAGTGATTCCGCCAGTGACCCGACCAGTGAAACGAGCGGTGAAACGGCCCCCGACACGGAAGCGCCCACCGACCAGGAGATCCCCGTACAATGAACAGAACCGAGTTCATCATCACCACTGCCATTATCCTGTTTGTCGCTTTCATGATGGGCTGGTTTGCCAATTGGCTGGTTCACCGCTTTACCCGCGTCAAGCAAAGCGATGTGGCCGATCTGGACCGGATGAGCCAGGAACTGCACGAGGCGGAAGAAACCCGCGATCAGGCGATCACATATTTGCAACAGCGCGAGGCCGAGCTGAGCAACCAGCTGGCCCAGACCGAGGCCGAATTACACGCCGCCATGGACGGGCTGCGCGCGGCACGGCAGGAATGCGAAGAACTGCGGGTCTACCACGAGGGCTGATCCGCGCCCAGGCAACGCAGGCCTGGCGGCGGCTGGCGTTGTTGAGGCCGGTTAATTGCTGGCCAAAGTGGTCAGGCCCGGGGCCGTCGCCAGCTCCATAAACTGGGATGCGACCAAATACAGCATCACAATGGCGGCCAGCCCTGCGACCCTGAACAGCGGTGTCAGGTCACGATCTGCAGGCGGCACAGCTCGGGTTATGGTTCGATCAGCGGCAGTTTTTTCAGCCCGGTATGACGCCGATTGCAGGCCCCGCCCGACAGGTTTCAAGGCGCCTTTTGTGACGCGGCCCGGCTGCAACACTTCTACCAACAGGAAATTACGCGGAAAACGATAATCAGCCACCGCCTGGGTCACCCGCAATGCCGCCCCCGATTTCATTTGCACAACAGAGCCACTTTTTGGCAGTTCGCAGGTCTTGGTGAGCGAGGAAATGAAATCATTTACCGCCCTGATCACCCCCGGCAAAGCAAAGGCCGTTTCCTCGACAAAAACATGATGCCCAGTGACATGCTCTGAGCCGAAGGCCTGAAAACCGATTTTTTGGCTGCCATTTTCATCCACACCGCTGGAAAACAGGCTGGGATGAATTTGCAGCGCCAGCCCCCCCGGGTCTTCGACCGATGACAGCTGCTCGGGCTTGAGCAATTGATCGGACGGGCACCAATGGATCAGCTCTGGCCTGTTCAGGGCGACGATCTGACTGACGACCAGACGGGCAATATGGACTCGGTTTGAAAACAGCACGACACCCGGAGACTGCGTTTCGGGGGCGGCGTCGGGCCGCAGGAGACTGTCATCACCGACGGTCACAAAAATGGTCTTGCGGTGCCCCTGAACAATATCCTCGGCCTCGGGTTGCTGCATTTTTGTATAAGAGGATGCCAAGGCACCCTGAAATCCAGCCAGCGCCAGGGGCTGTTGATTTTGCGATATCTTGATGAGGATGCCGTCGGCGTTGATCAGACCAAAGGCCCCACCGCGATGATCCACCAAAGCCACAGGAATATCATCACCAAAGATCAGTCTCAGCCGATCGACAAAGGCGGCATAGGCAAAGGGTTGGTAATCCAGATACAGCAGGGCGGCTTCAATTTTGGCAGGTCTGATCGGTGGCATGAGCATCAATTCCTGTAAGAAAAATTCGGGCTCATTCTGGATATCAATATAATTTGCGGAAAATACGGCATAAGATTGACGATATTAATAGGTCATTAACCGACGAGGAGATCGCCCAATCACGGCATCACAATCGCGCCGTCAAAAAGGCGCCCCGTCCCCTTGTTTTGGGGGTCCTGAAAATACCTTAGTCCGTCGTTTTCTGATGAAGCTTGAATGCCTCGTTCAGCGCTGCGGCCAGCAGGGTTTGCTGGACCGGCGAGAACCCGGACGTGAGTGGTTTATCCCGGTTTGGATCATCGGGACTAAAGAGCGGCCCGTCGTTGGGGAAATATGCCTTCTGCAACTGGTCGTTTGCCGCCAGAAACTGATCCAGATAGTCCTGCCGGGTTTGGCGGGTGAACAGATCACCAGAGCCCGTGAACCCGTCAAGCTGCAAGGGTTTCAGGGCGCGGTAGATGCTGCGCAACTGGCGGCCGTCCAAATGTGGCGACAGCGCCAGCAGAACGTCGATAACATCCTTGCTGGGCGAGATATTCCGCTCTGCCGCGCTGGCCACAAGATGCCCCGGTTCAAGCCCCAGCAGAGCGGCAAAATCCGCCATGATGTCACCGTTCACAAAGCGATCGCGCTGGTACAGGCGCGGCATGATTTCGGCCTGTGGAAAACAGTCAGCCCAGCCATCCAGCAGCCGGTTGTAATCGGTGATCGAGCGTCCCAGACGGCTGGTCAGGAACTGATCAAACGGCATGACGTTGCGGCCGTTTTTGATCCTCTGTTTGAAGAACGCTTCGGCATATCGGTCTTGCCGACGAAGATAGACGATGATTTTCAAAGGGTAGTCTGACAGGAACGGCAGGGCAGCGCGAATTTTGGATGCCTCTATCAGCGAAAAAATCTCGCTGGACAGCAGGATTTTTCCGTTCGGTCGTTTTGCCGCCTGTGCTGCGATTTCCTGTTGAAGGGCCTCGTTGAAATTGTGATCGCCGCCTTTGCGGCGAATGCTGTTGGCAAGATCGTTATGGGCCGCCCGGTGCCGCCCGGATTCAACAAACCAGATATCCGCCGCCTGCAAGGCATCGCTGTTGGCAACAATTGCCGATTGGATCGCCGTGGTGCCGGTTTTCGGGGTGCCTATGTGCAGGATGATTTCAGTCATTGTGCAACCGGATCAAGTGCCACTGGCCTCATCGGGCCACGTTTCATGTTGGCAATGAGCACATTGATTTCCGCCGTTGTCAGATCCGGAACTGTGGGGCGACGGCCAATAAAGCCCGCCTCATATAGTTGTGCCTGCAATTTGGGCAGATCAAGCTCTCCGATGGACCGGAAGTCCACCCGCCGGGCGTCTTCGTCCACCCAGCTGTTGCGCAGCGCATCAAAGCAGGTCACCTTGGCATCCGCAAATGTCTCGAGCTGGCGAACAAGGCCGGCAAGCAGCCCCGCACGGCGGCGAAATATCATCCCGATCCGGGTTCCCGACTGAATAGCATACGCGGCCATATGCAGCGCCGAACCGTCCAGACATACGATTTCACGCGCGGCGCTATAGCGGGCAAGCTGTTCTTTGGCGGTGAACAGCTCCGGGTAGAAAATCGAATACCCCTCAGCCTCCAACAGGGATTCTATCTGCTCTTCGCCAAACACACCGCCGCGCTTGTCCCACAATTGCGTCCGCGAGATATACAGGCGCTCTGATCCGTTTGGGGTGACCGCCGATTTGACCTGCGCCCGGGAAAAGTCGCGATAGCGCGGCGATCCGGTAATCCGGGGGCCGTGACCAAAGCCGGGGTCGGGCACGATCAAATGCTCCACCCGCACCGGCTTTGCGACGATGTTTATCGGTTTGCCACCGGAAAAGATGTCCAGAAATGGTTTATAGCGATCCCGCGCCTTACGGGCGCCGCCCCGGAACGGAATGTAGACCACGCTGTCAATACTGTCTGACAGCTCGTCAAAGGCCCATAGTCGGGGGGTGGACTCCAATAGGAAGTGCCCAAAATGGGGGCGTATCCAGCCGCCGAACAAATGGCGACCGGCAAGATGCGGGATATCGCCTGTCACCGGCAGCGGCACGTCGGTTCCCCGGCGCGGGCC
The DNA here is from genome assembly GCF_030285785.1 of Parasedimentitalea psychrophila. Taxonomy (NCBI): domain Bacteria; kingdom Pseudomonadati; phylum Pseudomonadota; class Alphaproteobacteria; order Rhodobacterales; family Paracoccaceae; genus Parasedimentitalea; species Parasedimentitalea psychrophila. The sequence continues at coordinate 1,055,354 of NZ_CP127247.1, forward strand.
TTTGATGCCACGGGAAAACTCACAAAAGGAGCCGTCCTGCCGCAGCACGCCACAGCGGTCGTCTGCGTCCAAAGGCGAAATAACCGCATCATCCAGGCGCTCATAGGTATCCGACAGACCGCCGATAGAATGAATTTTCATATGTTATTCTGCCCTCAATACACGTATACCGCGAACGTCTTCAAAAGGATTTTACTGATGGCGCGATTGAAAGTAAACTATGGGCGCAGGCCTGTGCAAAATTGAGCACACCCTATAAAAGCCTGCCAAAAAAACTGAGGCCGGGCAGAAAAGGTAGCAGACATGACTGCGTTATTTGAGACCAACAGCATTTCGCAGGCCGCAAAGGCCGGAAACTTCTGGTTGAAAGGAACAAACTGCGACCTTGTTGCCGAACTGCGGTCGGAGACACTGCTGGTTACGTTCGACAACCTGGCTTCAATCAATGAAAGACCCGAGACGCCGCCATGGGGGCCCTGGCTTGGCCCGCGAGCCAAGGCCTTGGGCTATAGTATTCTGGGTGTGCAGTCGCATCATAAAGACTGGTATCGCACCTCAGAGCCGCCGGAACAGATATCAGGTCTTCAGGCCAGTGGATTTTTCGATCGCTTCAAACACATCGTGTTTACCGGAACCTCCATGGGCGGCTTTGCGGCGCTGAGCTTTGCGGGGCTGGTGCCAAGTGCACGGGTTCTGGCATTCAGCCCTCAGTCTACTCTCAATCGGGACATCGCACCGTTTGAGAGTAGATACCCCTACCCCCACCGCAAATTCGACTGGCAAAGCCCCGAGTATCTGGATGCCGCCGAACATGTCGGGGCGATCGCGTCCGGGCATGTGTTTTTCGATCCCAGAATTCAGGAAGACAGGTTGCATGCAGAGCGCCTGCAAAGCCCGTCGCTGACCCAGGTTCGCATTCCCTTTGCCGGCCACACGCTGATCCGGGTGATCGTCAAGGCCGACGCGCTGGACCATTTACTGACAAGCTACCCGGCAACCGGAGAGCTGGATGCCACCTTCTTTCGCCTGATGCGGAACAAACGTCAAAACGAGCATTGGGCGCGCCCGTTTCTGGCAGCGGTCGCGGCGCGGGGCGACAGTCCTCTTACCCGCCGCGCCTGCGACATCCTGTCGCAACAGCATGACCACCGGTTTGCCCGCCGCCTCCGCAAGAAATTGACCGCCCCTGCCAAGGCCAAACCTGCGCCCCCGGTGACAGATCGCTTTGCGGATCCCGGGCTGGAGGAAGCCGCCATTCGCCGGAGCATCCCAGTTTTCATAAACTCCTACAACCAGCTGACCTATCTTCGCGATACCGTTGAATGGTTTGCAAAACATGGGTTTGAAAATGTCACGGTGCTGGACAATCAGTCCGAGTTCCCGGCGCTGCTCGACTATCTGGACAGTGACCTGCTGCGCGCCACGGCAAAGCCCGTTCAGCTGCCCGAAAACATGGGGCCGCGCCGCGCATTGGCCGAAGCTGCCAAAGACCCGGACACCGATTCCGGCTTTATCTTTACCGACCCGGACCTGGCCCTGCCGCAAGCCCCCGCGGCGGATATGCTGAAAGTCATGCTCTCAGCCGGGCGCCGCCATGGCTTTCGCAAGGTTGGCCTGGCCCTGAGCCTTGATCCTGAGATCATTGATCTGGACCGCGTCACCTATAACACGCGCACGGTTGGCCAGGTCGAGAAAAAATACTGGACCCAGGCGGTAGAAGACGGCGTATTCCGCGCCACCACCGACACCACGTTCTTCCTCTATGTCCCGCAGGACGGTGATGCGCGCCGGTTTAATGACTTTGGGCTTAGGCAGGCAAAGATCCCAGCCATTCGGGTCGGCCGCGAGGGCTTTGTGGCCATTCATCGGCCCTGGCTGTTCAACGATACCATCGACGAGGCTGAACAGGCCTATTATTTCGAAGCCGCCAAGGCACATTCCACCTTTGTGGCAGCCCAGAAGACCATTGGAACAAAAATGAATCTCAGCGATCCTAAGGGCGCAGGCAGCATCGCCGGAGCGGCACCAAAGGGCAAATCCGCAGCCTCCTCGTCGGGCCAGTCCGACCGCAAGATGCGGGCCGCGATGAAAACCTTTATTCTTGAGGCCTTTGCCAAAAGCTGCACCAAGCCCGCCACCCTTATTCAAGTCGGCGCGAATGACGGCAAGATGGCCGACCCGGTTTTCCCCTATCTGTCCCGCGATGGCTGGCAGGGCGTCATGGTCGAGCCCCACCCTATATATTTTTCCGAACTGTCTGCCTTGCACAGGGAACGACCCGGACTGAAATTGTTCAATGTCGCAGTTTCAACCGAACCGGGAGAGATGAATCTATTCCATCTCAATGAAGCCGCCAGGGACCGGTATCCGCATGGTTTGCGGGGCTGTGCGTCGCTGAACCGGGACCGTATGGTTGATGCCTTGCGACGGGGCCACCGCCGGAAGAAAACGGAAATTCAGGACGATGATATTGCGGTCACCACGGTGCCGGTTCGGCGGCTTGATGATGTCTTGCGCGAGGCGGCTGTGGCCGAGGCGGATATCCTGGTGATTGACGTGGAAGGTCACGAGATTCAGGTGCTGGACAGTTTCGACCCTGCGGCGATGGGCTTCAAGATGGCGATTGTCGAATGCAACGGGCCGGATGTGAAACTTGAGGCCGATATTGCGGAGCGGCTAAACCGGGCGGGACTCAGTGTGACGCGGTTTGGTGACGATCTCATCGGCATCCGCGACGGTGCCATACAGGTGCCAGTAGAGTCGATTTCCGGCCTTCTGGGCCTGCCGAAGATTGGCCGTCAATAGCAGATCAAACCGGTTTGATATCGCTTGTTTTATCCTGACGGCGAGGCCGGCGGATTGCGCACCAGAAGCAAGGCTGAAGTCAGCGGGTTGTCAGTAAGGGGATCATAGCCACAACCGGCCAGAAGGCTGATCACCTGGGTCTCGTCCATTTGCCCCTTCAGGGCGCGAACACCCAGCACAATGGCCTTGGGCGGGGTGTTGGCCATGGCCTGCACGGCGCTGGCCAGCATCTGCGCGGTCAGGCCTGGGTCGTTGACAGCCAGAATATCGCAACAGGTCTGGGCCAGCAGATCACCGAGGCCCGATGCGCAATCCGACCCGTCTTTGGGTTGCACCAAAGGCGCCGAGGTGAGCGACAGTTGCGGCCCCTGCGTCAGCCCATTCAGCCGCCACAGGCTCAGCGCCATTGCAGCCAGCTCCGGGCAGGCCTCATGGGCGACAACCGTGACTGCGGGCCGCTCTTTGGCGATCACACCGGCCAGAAAGCCGACCCCGGCCCCCACATCCAGATAGGTCTCCCCGGGATTGAGACGCTTGAGCACCCGGCGGGCCAGGTTGCGTTCAAACTTGCCATCGGTGATCTGCTGCAGCGCCGAAGGGCTGAAGATCCGCGGGTCAGCCGGGATGCTCAGGGTCTTGTTCTCGAACATCTCGGCGGGCGGCGCATCCTGCGCATGGACCGGATCGCCAACATATAGGTCGCTGGCCCGGGTCCAGTCAGACTGCATCTTGCGGCGACGCTCCTGTTTAGCCTCATCGGTCGCCTGTTTTTCGACCTCTGACATCAGGGCGGCGATCTTGGCCGGATCGCGGGGCTTTGGCGGCTTGGCCACCACCTCGGAAATCGGAACCTTTGCAGCCTCTTGCAGGCCAGCAACAAGTTCGGCGTAGGCATCTGTACCCTTGAACTCGGCCAGCCGGGCCTCAGCCCGCTCAACCGCATGGAAATGCAGATTCCGGAGCACCTGATCGCTCAGCAGGATTTCGATAATCTCATCGCGGCGCGCGCTATAGCGCAGGGTGCTGTCATCATGGACCTCGTTGCGATCCTGCAGCGCCCAGTAGTCAGAGTTATACTTGTCCTTTTTCAGGTTCACGTTGCCGCGAAACTTTCGGATGGCATAGCTGTCGATGGATTTGACCGCATAGTGGTTCATCTGCGTCCAGTCATAGCCAACGGTCCGCACGATGGAGCGCCAGCCGCGGAACTTGAAATACTCCTCCATCGGCTGGCCAGAGCCGTTCAGCCATTTGACCGTTTCAGGAAAGCCGGTTTTCAGGTGTTTGTTTTTGATCTTGGGCCGGTGAATGCCCAGTTTCCAGTAGTCCGGGTCAAAGGCGAACAGCGTCTTCACCCCCCAGCCCTTGTTCCAGGTGGTTGGCGCCGCATGCTGGTATTGCTCGGTCACTGGTGCGCGCGACCAGTGATGCACACCGCTGGAGCCATAGGTGCGCCAGGTGATGACAATGCCATTGGCCCCGACCTCTTTGGCCGATGATATCATCCCGTCGAGCGAGCCGTCGCCGTGGCGGATACACAGAAATTCATCGGCATCGAACACCAGCAACCAGTCGCTGGCCTGCACCAATGGATCGGCCTGCGCATGTTTCAGCGCCGAAGGCTGCGGTCGGATACCCTCGGCTATGACATTGCGACGGTGATGCGCCAGGCCCAGCTGTTCCAGCCGGAACAGCATATCGTCGGTTCCATCCGAGCAGTCATTGGTAAAGACAACCAGATCGGTAAAGCCAATGGCCAAATGATGGGCGATCCACTCCAGAACAAAGGGGCCTTCGTCCTTCATCATGGAAACAGCCGTCACCCGCCCATGTGGGCTTAGGTTCTGTTTCAGCGGGAAATCAACCGTGTTAAAATCTTTGCTGACCACAGAGCCCGCGTTGCGGTTCTGCGCCGTCTTTACGTTACTCATATCACTACTGCTCTACCCGACATTTGGCTCGCCATGGGTTCATCTGCCCTGCGGAACCCTGTCACAAACCGGGTCACAATAACAGGAAAATCAGTTTTTGGCCCTGATAAGTCTCTGGACAGAGCCGGGCGAGTAGACCATCTTGCGGGTCAATTACATTAAAGATTGCGCGACGCGACGCTGCGATCAAAAGCGGAGATTAGCATGACAAATCTGAACCGGCGACCCGTGGCTTCGCTTTGGATCGGCGAGTCCCTTCATTATTTGAATCAGCTTTGTTTGAAGTCTCATATCTTGGCCGGGCACCCCACCACCCTATACTGCACCGATGACGTTAAAAACGCGCCCGAAGGCGTCGAAATTCGCCCCGCATCCGAGATCATGGACATCGACATGAGCGTCGTCGATCAGACCAGTGCGTCGTTTTTGTCGAATGTTTTCCGCTATAAGATGATCAAGAAAACAGAAGCAATCTGGATCGACTGCGATGCCTATTGCCACAGGCCGTTTCCCGATGACATGGACTACATCTTTGCCGGCCATGGGTTTCGCGGCGCGCTGAACTGCGGGGTGGTGTCTATTCCGGCCCAGGGCGATTTGATCGATAGCCTGCTGGATTATTATGAAAACCTGCCTGACGCGCCGCCCTGGTTCAACAAGAACCAAAAGAGAAAACTGGAACGGAACGCCTCGGACCCGCTGCCGGTGCGGATTTACAAGGCCGAGCGGACCGCGTTTGGCCCGCAGGCCTTTACCTATTTCGCCCAGCAGACCGGGGATTATGAAAGAGCCCTGTCGCCGGATGTTCTGTATCCAGTGCCGTTTCAGCTCAATGATGTTTTCTATGACCCCCATGGCCGCGTCGAAGGCCATTTCACCGAAAACACCCTGTCAGTGCATCTCTACACCAACGGCACCAAACCCTGGTGGCGCAAGAACGCGCCGCTGGAAGGCTCTTATGCCGACCGTATGTGCCGTCAAATTGGCATCGACCCCAAATTGGCTCTCAAGTAGGAATGGACAGGGGGATAGACGTGCCTGACGCCCAGAATTTGACTATTTTTTATATAGTGGAGCCGCCGGAATACGAAGTTCTGGCCTGCTATCTATTGGCGTCGATACGGTCGCATTTTCCAGGCAGTGTTAAGGCCATCGGCTATTGCCCTGAGCACCGCTACCACGAGCTGCACCCTGCAGTTCACAGGGCGCATGAACTGATGGGCGCCGAAATTCGTACCTTTTCCACCAAAGACCGGTTTGAGCCTGCCTACCCGCATGGCAACAAAATTCTGGCCTGTCTGGAGAACCGCGGCAGTGACTATTCGATGTTTGTCGACTCTGACGTGCTGTTTCTCAGCGACAACACACCAGAAAACCTGGTGGTGCCAGGTCACGTCTCCTGTTCGATGGCCGCCTCGATGCTATGGGCTGAACAATCGGTTTGGGACGATATTTACGGCGCCCTGGATGTGCCGATCCCGACGGAGCGTTACAATCTTATGCGCCGCAGCAAAGGTCCGGTCATCCCCTATTTCAGCAGTGGGCTGGTGGTCTTCCCTGAAAAAGACACTGGCAATGGCCGGTTTCCGGATATCTGGTACCAGACGGCCCAGATGGTTGATAAAATTGACGGCCTAGGGAAGAAACGCCCCTATCTTGATCAGATGACCCTGCCGGCCGCCATCCGTCGCGCCGGTCTGGACTGGAATATTCTGCCCGAGGAACAGCATTTCATTCTGGGGGGTAAACTCAAAAAGAAACCGCTGCCTGACGACCGGACAATTTACACGATACACTATCGAAATACCCAAAACCTAAAAGATGTCGGCCATATGAAAACCGCCCGCAACTATCTCCAGACGCACACCGGGGAAAAATTCCTCCGCCGACTGGCCAGCGAAGACACGGCTGAAACAACCGCCAAGTAGCGTCCCGTTTCACATCGCCTGAGCCGCAGGTCTGCCGTCCCGGGAGGCCTCAGACACCGCCGATATCCGTCATCAGCCGGGCGACGCTGCCACGCGCAATGTCAAAGCCTTCCCTGCACCTCTGAGGCCAGAGCTTCCGCAGGCCATAGACGCTGAGGCTTTCTTCAAGGACCCGTTCGATCTCGGGCAGGGAAACATGCCCTGTCAGGCAATGAATGAACCTGATCATCGTTTGAATGGGCGGTCGAGCTCCGTCCCGTTGCCCGGCAGGCGATGCTTGCATCGCCAAGAGGGAGGGCATGCAGTGTCTTGAAAGGGCTGCACAAACAGGCCGGACACGCGACGGTACTGACAAACGCTGCGATAATCTCCGAAAAACTCTTGCAGTGCAGGAGCAATCCGCACAGGATCTTCGTTTGGGTCGCAGCTTATGGCCGGAACGAGCCCAGTGTATCCCATGCTGCTGCCGCAGAAATTCGGCACAAAGGGCGGATTGCGGCCATTCGCTGCGTCGACCACCAACAACCGCTGTGCGGACTAAGCTGAATTACTCCGCACAGCGGCATAACAATTCGAATGTTGCTCTGATTTTACCTTTCAATACTTCAGTGCTGCTCCATAATTGGAAGCGACGCAGATCGTGGGGGACTTAGGTGGCAAAAATTGGATTTCTTGGTGCAGGTAATATGGGCAATGGAATGGCGTTACGACTGTTAGAGGCAGGCCATACTGTTCAAGTCTACAATCGTACCCAATCAAAACTTGCGCCGCTAGTCGGGCGAGGTGCAATTGCAAAAAACTCCGCACGAGAGGCGGCAGAGTCTGCGGAAGCAATTTTTGCGATGGTTGGCGATGATATTGCATCCCAAGCTGTTTGGCTGGGCGACGAAGGCGCTCTGGCTGCCACCAACTCTTCAAACAAGCCGTTGATCATAGAGTGTTCTACGTTGTCTCATTCCTGGGTCATGGAGTTGTCCAGGAATGTTGCTGACAGAGGTTTGCAATATATAGATTGCCCGGTCACAGGCCTGCCAGAAGCCGCCTTGTCAGGAGCTCTTACCCTGTTCTTGGGTGGTTCCAAGTCCGTGATTTCTATGGCGCAAGACTATTTGCGGCCGATTTCCTCAAAGCAAATTCACTTTGGCGAAATTGGTGCGGGTACGGCATACAAACTTGTCGTAAATTTGATGGGGTCGATACAGATTGCAGCAACTGCTGAAGCGCTATTAGTTGCCGAGCGCGCTGGCCTAGATCTGAATATGGTTGCCGAAGCATTAGGAACCGGAGGGTCTGGCAGCCCACAAGTTGCCAACAACAGTAAGCTTATGGTGGCTGGCGATCATGAAACCAACGTTGTCTTCAGTTCAAACTGGCGTCTCAAGGATACACGATACGGTGTCGATTTTGCTGGGCAACTTGGACAGGCGAGCCTACTCGGTACTGTGGCGCAGGAACTTTTCCAGCGTTTGGTTGACGCAGGGTTTGCGGATTCTGCAGAAAGTAAAATTATTGATGTATTGAGAGTTCAGTCAGACAAATGATCGAAATTTGAGGGAATCAAAAACCAAAGAACTTCGTGTATAAAAATGGGTGTGACAACCGCGATTTGATTATTTTACGAAGTGATATGGGCTCTTTCCAGCCATTCGCTGCGCCGTCCACTAAGGTCAGGATTGGGCCGTTAGTGACCGTGAGGGGAAAGGGAAGTGGCCTGATTTCTGCACCCTGCACATTTCGTCACTAAGGGCGGATACCGGACCTTCGCTGCGATGAGCGTCAATGGCCAAGTTGCGGACAAAGTGACAGCAAAAAGGCACTGCCCAGAGCATCAAAAATAGTTTGCAATGAATTGCTAAGTCTGGCTGCGAACAATGCTTTGAAGGATGCCAATAAAGGCTAGAGTGCCGCCGTAGAAGACGGGAACAATGACCCCAGTGGGTATGTCTGGCATGTCGGCGTCGAGAAGACGAATGACTACTAAAGGGAGGCAGGAAGCGGTGAATATTGTTCCTTGGAGGTAAGCCGTAGCTTTCTCAATCTTTGGCAGCGACGGGTATGCAACTTGTCTATTTGTTGGGCTATTAAATATGAGACGTTCCTTATTCTGGTTCATGTAGCGTAAAACAAATACTGATCCGGCTAGAAAGATCAGCAGTGCGGTCAACTGAAAACCAAGCGCGGTTGAACCGAAAAGGACGATAGTCATCAAAGCCGCCAGACCATGAAGCCATAAAGCGATTGAAATTCCAAATTTTCCTCGAAGCGATAAGATGAACATCCAGACTTAGCTCTCCATTCTTTGTTTCTCACTTACATGCTGCACTACGCTCAAATGGCTTACAAGGGCTCTGACCGGCCTTTCACCGAAGTGGTCATGAACGGCGGCTCTGGGCCGTTCGCGCCAGTTGGGCCAGTAACAGTGAACGCGGCAAAGTCCGCAACCTGGTCTCCTGTGGGCCATGCCGAGAAGGTCCGCGATCCGCCCGAGGTGACCTGCCTCCATGGTGCTGTTGTTTGCTGCACGGTGCAGCACCAGCGTCGCACTGCGCGGGCCAGCACAAACGCAGATGGCCACCCGAAGGTGGCGCTAAGTGTCTGTGTTTCTAGTAGAATTTTATGGTTGCGGGAGAAGGATTTGAACCTGCGACCTTCAGGTTATGAGATAGCTTACACGGAGTCGCACAGAGTTCTCCGACTTACGCCATCCCACCCTATCGCATTGAATCTGTTGGTTTACAATTAACGCGAGACGCGCCCACCTTCTCCGCCTTACCCCGTGGTTTGCTTCCAGTTGCTTCCACGAAGATCCAGACGGGCAAGGAGAACGACATGGCAAAGCTAACCAAACGCGTGGTCGATGCGCTGCAATCTGACACCAAGGTCTACTTTGTCTGGGACAGTCAGATAGCCGGGTTTGGGCTGCTGGTCATGCCATCCGGTGCCAAGACCTATCAGGCAAACCGCACCCTCGGCATGTTGTCCAAGATGTTCAATTTGGCTGAGATATGGGGGTTAAGACCAGATGGGCCAAATCCCTGCCGCCATGTGCCCAAATATAAGGAAGTAAAACGCGAGCGTTACCTGAGCCAAAACGAATTGCCGCGACTGGGTCAAGTGCTGGGCGACGCGGCACAAGACGGGTCAGAAACACTATACGTGATTGCCGCCTTTCGATTGCTCGTTCTGACGGGGTGCCGACTCGGTGAAATCCAAACCCTGCAATGGCAGTTTATCACCGATCACGGCATGGAGCTACCAGACAGCAAAACCGGCGCGCGCAGGATACCCCTGCCAAAAGCTGCCCGTGCCATCCTGAGCCCCCTGCCACGAGTCGGCAGCAACCCTTTTGTGATTGTCGGGCGGATTGAGGGACAGCACATAACCGACTTACAGCATCCTTGGCGGCGTATTCGCAAGAGAGCGCAATTGGACAATGTACGCATTCACGACCTACGCCATACCTATGCGTCAAACGCGGTTTCCTCTGGCATGCCCATCCAGATGGTTGGGCGACTCTTGGGGCATAGCCAAATTCAGGCAACCATGAGTTACGCACATCTGGCGGATGATCCGGTCCGCCGCGCAGCCGAAAAGCGCTGATAATGAGTTGAAAAAAGCCGCGTGAACGCCGCATTCGGCCACTTCTCTTGCGTAACCTGGAATTTCAGTTTCAACATAAACTTGATGGAGTGAAGATGAAAAAAGTATACACACTATGTTGTCGGGGATGCGGGGCGAAGAAAGTATCCCAGCGTTGTGCCGTCGCGAAGGCAAGGCCGAAAGTCTGTATTGCAGAGGGTTAAAGACGTTGGGAAAAGAGGAGAAGCACTGCCCGACTGTCGATCCGGATCGGCAAGCGACGTCGCTTGAGGTTGGACGGGAAAAGACAATTACAATTTCTGCGGTAACGCGAATGCGACCGCTGATGTTTGACACCCTGCTAAAGAGCCTGGAAAAGTTACGTGTGCCACCTGGAACCAAATTGCAGTTTTGCTTTGTGGAAAATGGTGAATCGCTGTCGGTTGGCCGGAGGGTCAAAGAGTTTTGCCAAATCACTGGCTTCAAAGCGGTCGCGATATGTGAACCTAGGCTTGGTATTCCCTTCGCGCGCAATGCCGCCCTCAATTGGGCTCTCGTTAACGGTGCCGATTTTTTGGCGTTTATCGATGACGATGAGGTCGCGAAAAAAGACTGGATGGAAAAGTTGTACGCGGCCATTGAAGCGCGCGGTTTGGACCTGGTTGGCGGCCCTGTTTGCCCGGTCACGCCTGATCAAAACTTGAGGAATGGAAGGCTGTCGACAATTGAGTCTACGGTTTTCCGCGGTTGCGAGGTGCGGGCGCATAGGATGGCGCGCAATAACAGCCGTCGAAGCCGCGCGAACACCGACCATCAGGTTACCATTGTGACCAATAACTGGCTTTGCAGATTGGATTTTCTGAGGCAAAACAAAGTAAAGTTCGATGAAGGCTTGGGGTACTCTGGGGGGTCGGATGCGGCATTTTTTCGTGCCGCTAAGAAAGCAAAAGCACGCACAGGATGGGTGCCTGATGCTGTTGTCATGGAAGAAATTCCAGTAAGTCGATTGACTTTAGGCTATCACTTTATGCGCGGGAGGGATCAGGCGATTTCTTCATACATAATAAAGTTTTCCCAAGGCCAGCCCTCAAGGCCCTTCGTCTCTTCATTGTTGTTTGTCGTGAGCAAGTTGCTTCTTGGGATGGCCCGTCTCATTGCGGGCCTGTTTGATCGTGGCAGGAGCGTTGTTCTCGCAATGCGCGCTTTCGGTTTTGCTTGGGGGCGTATTTTAGCGGTGTTTGGATACAGCAGCAGCCATTATAAAAATGTCCACGGCTCTTAGGAGGCGCTTTCCCAGCCAGAGTCGTCTCCGACATTTCTGGTTTTGTGACCCCCAAATCTTCGTTACTCACTCCTGAGTAGTGATGCCCCGTTTTCGGTGAACGAAAGCGGATACATGTTCATGAGTATACTTGTTCGAAAAACGGTTAAACCACCTGTAAGGATGGAATACTCAAGCTTGTTCGGATAGCAGTGAGCTTCTATTTTTTCGGAAGGTGAAGCCCGTTTTGCTCAGTACTATTATCGTCTCACCACGCGAACGTTTCAGTTCGCTGCCAGAATCCTTGCAGTCACTGTTTTTGACCATTCCAAAGGATCAGCCAGTCATTGTCGTCGAGGGGGCCACCCCACCTGATATTCGGGCCGAACTCGAAGAACTGCGGAAACGGCGGCCCTTTACCCTTGTGTCATTGCCGTATCCTGTCACGCCAAACGAGGCCCGTAACCGAGGGGTGAAGCTTGCCAAGACTGCCTATGTGGTCTTTTGTGATAACGATATCGCATATGAGGCTGGGTGGTTGAGTGCGCTTGAAAAAACCGCAGTTGCGGAACAAGCGGATGCCGTTGCTCCGCTTATATTTATTGGTCCTTCTACACCCAAAAGAATACATCATGCTGGCGGCTCTCTCATTGCTGAAAAAAGTTCCTCAAGCGTGGTTTTGAAAGAAAAACATCGGCTGATGAACCAAGATTGGCCTGAAGTGAAAGATCGCATTGATGAACTTGCGCCCGTATCGAACGAAGTATGCGAGTTTCATTGCGCGATGGTCAAAAGGTCCTTTCTGCAAGCTGTCGGCGGGTTAGATGAACGCCTGATAACACGCGAACAAATGGATTTTGCCCTGCAAGCAAAGGCGCACAACGGGCGGGTCGTATTTTCAAGAGCAGCGCACGTAACCTATCGCGCACTTGACCCCATTGCCCGCCTCGATGATCTTCACTATTTTTTGTTTCGCTGGAGCGATGAAAAGGTGGTTCAATCACTGAACGCTTTTGAGAAGAACTGGTCAGTAAGTTCAGAGCGTGACAGAGTGCGATTTGGCTGGACCCGTCGTCACAGACGCAGTGCCGTTGCTTCGTACCACAAAAATATATCCAAAGTTCTGGGATCAAAACTTACGGGAAGGATCCTGCTGCCCATGGAAGAGCGTCGTGCTAAATCGCACTTCAGGAAGTCCCTTGCGCAACACGAAGCTGCCCCAAAGACAGAACCCCGAACGACAATCGTTGCCGAAGAATTATTCGACTTTAAGGTTTAAGGGGCTGCATCATGATTGTTGCTGGCATGTCTACAATACCGTCGCGCGCGCATACGTCTCCGTTAGCAATTGCCTCTTTGCTGCCGCAGGTCGATCGCCTTTGGTTGTCTCTGGACGGATATGAAGCGATCCCAGCCTTTGCTAAACATCCAAAGATCATTTGCCAATTCGGACAGCAGCACGGTGGGCTGAAGGCTGAAGGCAAGTTTCTTGGGCTTGCACTGGATGATGATGCGCAGATTTACGTCAGCGCCGATGACGACATGCTTTACCCCAAGAGTTTCGTGCGGCATCTCGCGCGAATGTGCATTTTGCACCCAAAACCTGTTGCGGTTGGCACTCATGGGAGCGTGTTTAAAAAAGATATTCGCAGCTATGTAAGTGACAGAAAAGTTACCATGTCGCGACACTCTCAGATCAGGCCGTGGAGAAAAGTTGATGTGCTTGCGACCAATGGCACAGTTCACCTTGTCAAAGATCTAAAATTTGATTGTCGCAATTGGACATACCGCAACCAGGTCGATCTTAACTTCCTCGAGGAAGCTTCGAAACAAGACGTCGGCTTAGTCACAACAATGCGCCCTCGAAGTTGGACAAGGCCATTGGAAACACGCCAAAGCAACAGCATCTACGCAAATCTTTTAAAGAATGATTCCGTTCAGACTTCTAGGATATGTAAGATTTTAGGCCGTTAGTGGGTAATCCCCCCATTTTTAATGGGGCCCGCTTATAGAACTACGCGGCCATTTTCAGTTTCATGGCAGGGGTGATCCCGCCGATAGCCTTGTTGGGTCGTTCATTGTTGTAAGTCCATAGCCATTCAGTGGCTTGTTCCTGCGCCTCCTCAATCGTTTCGAAAATGTATTGCCCGAGCCATTCGCCCATTGCCCGGCAGGCGATGCAAAGCATCGCTGAGAGGCGCGAACCGTGCGATTGTAGCGCTCAATATAAGCGTTCTGTTGCGGGTTTCCGGGCTGGATGTATTCAAGCCTCACACCTTGCTTCGCAGCCCATGCCGTTGGGGTTCCGCTAACATATTCGGGCCCACTATCTACTCGGATTGTATTTGGCTTTCCCCGCCCTTCGATGATCTGGTTCAAACTGCGCACAACGCGCTCAGCTGGCAGTGAAAAATCTACTTCGATGCCCAAGCCTTCGCGATTGAAATCATCCAGGACGTTTAGTGTCCGGATGGACCGGCCGTCAGCCAGTTGATCCGCCATGAAATCTCCTAACGGCGTTTGCTACGCAAAAGCCTGTCGGGCAGTGAACGACCAAGTGTCATTCGGCATATTCACCGAGAGGTTCCTTACGCAGGCCCTATCAGTGAATGCGTGCATTCAGCTGCCGGGTAATAGATGGCCTTAACGCTTTTTTCCCAGTGCTTCCTTCAGCAGATCATTTTGCATGCTCATCTCAGCATACATTTTTTATGCCAGCGGTTCTGTTCAGCCAAGCCTTTCATCCCTGCAACAAGTGACGCATCCATGCCGCCGAACTTAGCCCGCCATTTAGAAAAACTGGCGCTGCTCATCCCATGCTCGCGGCAAAGCTCAGACACCGGTACACCGCCCTCTGCCTGCTTCAAGATCGACATAATTTATGCGTCGCTCAATCGTGCTGTCTTCATCAAAAATCTCCTCAGATATCTTGCCGAGAAAATTCTACTTTTGAACACCGATAATCTTAGGGGGATTACCGGTCTATTGATGATGAGTGGAGTAGCTTGTGTTCTGAGCTTGATCCAATCGACAATTCGTTACCTCTAAACGGGTGAATGGATCAAGTTTCGGATACGCGGCATTCCCCCAAAGCTACTACAAGAACTCCTGCTTCTAAGGGTTGCCATGGAGTCGCTGCTGCCGTTCGCGGCATACGGTTCGAATGGCCGCTGATGGGCCGTTAACCCCTTACCCGCCTGTTTGCACCTGTTGCACGGTAGCCACGCTTCGAACTGGCTCCGCATGCTTCCGCACGCGAAACCTAAACGCAAACAACCCCGCCGAAGCGGGGTGTAACGTGTTGTAATTTGTTGGTAATATTGGTTGCGGGAGTAGGATTTGAACCTACGACCTTCAGGTTATGAGCCTGACGAGCTACCGGGCTGCTCCATCCCGCGACACTTATAGTGGGCTATCGCTTACGCTACTTGAGCCCTGGTATTTGTTTGTTCACCACGAGGGTGATTTCGAACATCTACCTTAGCCTCTTGCTATCGTAGCTTTCGGCCGTTTGTCTCTTCACCGGTCTGCGGAGAGACGTGTCATCCTTCAGGAGGTTTTGATTGTTCTGAAGGTATTCTATTTGTTTTATCGTTGGGGATTTTTCTAGGTTTGGCGGTGCCCTACTCTCCCACACCTTAAGATGCAGTACCATCGGCGCAACAGTGCTTAACTTCCGGGTTCGGGATGGGACCGGGTGTTTCACTTGCGCTATGACCACCAAACCGAGGAAAATCCCCGCTTTGGAGAGATATACGGCGAGCTTGCAGAGCAAGCGCGCCGAGCAGGAGACAGTGTCTTTGCGAAGCAAAGGCGCGTTCCTGCATCAACTCCGGAGTGTTTGCCGACGGCAAGTCACTCCGTTTTGTCCAAGTCTTGTATAGTCTGATACGTGTCTTGCCACCAGTTATGGCGACCTTAAGACACGGTTGGAATGTATGCTTTGATTGTCGTTCACAGAGTTTTTGTTATTGCTAACAGTCTGTCTATTACTGGATCAAATCAAGCCTATCGGGCAATTAGTACCAGTCAACTGAACGTGTTACCACGCTTACATCTCTGGCCTATCGACGAGGTGGTCTACCTCGGCCCTCAGGGATACCTTGTTTTGAGGGGGGCTTCCCGCTTAGATGCCTTCAGCGGTTATCCTGTCCGAACATAGCTACCCAGCACTGCCGTTGGCACGACAACTGGTCCACCAGTGGTTCGTTCACCCCGGTCCTCTCGTACTAGGGGCAACTCCTCTCAAGTATCCTACACCCACGGCAGATAGGGACCGAACTGTCTCACGACGTTCTAAACCCAGCTCACGTACCTCTTTAAACGGCGAACAGCCGTACCCTTGGGACCTGCTCCAGCCCCAGGATGAGATGAGCCGACATCGAGGTGCCAAACACTGCCGTCGATATGGACTCTTGGGCAGTATCAGCCTGTTATCCCCGGCGTACCTTTTATCCGTTGAGCGATGGCCCTTCCACTCGGGACCACCGGATCACTATGACCGACTTTCGTCTCTGCTCGACTTGTCAGTCTCGCAGTCAGGCTGGCTTCTGCCATTGCACTCAACGACCGATTTCCGACCGGTCTGAGCCAACCTTCGCGCGCCTCCGTTACGCTTTAGGAGGCGACCGCCCCAGTCAAACTACCCGCCACACAGGGTCCCGGATCCGGATAACGGACCGCGGTTAGACATCAAGCAGAGCAAGGGTGGTATCTCAAGGGAGGCTCCACCAAAACTAGCGTTTTGGTTTCGAAGCCCACCACCTATCCTGCACATGCTCGGCCTAATGCCAATGTGAAGCTGTAGTAAAGGTGCACGGGGTCTTTCCGTCTAACCGCGGGAAGCCTGCATCTTGACAGGCAATTCAATTTCGCTGAGTCTATGTTGGAGACAGCGGGGAAGTCGTTACGCCATTCGTGCAGGTCGGAACTTACCCGACAAGGAATTTCGCTACCTTAGGACCGTTATAGTTACGGCCGCCGTTTACCTGGGCTTCAATTCAGAGCTCTCACCCCTCCTTTTAACCTTCAGGCACCGGGCAGGCGTCAGACCCTATACGTCGTCTTACGACTTCGCAGAGCCCTGTGTTTTTAATAAACAGTCGCCACCCCCTGGTTTGTGCCCCCAGCTTCCACTTGCGTAGAAACCGGGCCTCCTTCTCGCGAACTTACGGAGGTATTTTGCCGAGTTCCTTCAACATAGTTCTCTCAAGCGCCTTGGTATTCTCTACCTATCCACCTGTGTCGGTTTAGGGTACGATCTCATGGAAGGGCTATTTCCAGGGACCTCTCAGCAGCCCATTCAATCCGATAAGGATGAACTACCTCTGAGATCCGTCACCACTTCCTGGCCCAGGAATATTAACCTGGTTCCCATCGACTACGCCTTTCGGCCTCGCCTTAGGGGTCGGCTTACCCTGCTCAGATTAGCTTTAAGCAGGAACCCTTGGATTTTCGGCGAGAGTGTCTCTCACACTCTTTGTCGCTACTCATGTCATCATTCTCACTAGTGATCTCTCCACCGGATGGCTTACGCCCCGGCTTCATCGAAAGATCCGGTCCTCCAAAATGCCCCGAAGGACACTAAAGAGGATAGGATCTATGTCACACTACGCTCTGCTACCATGCACTTACGTGCATCCT